>NZ_MJGC01000099.1 GCF_001746915.1 Desertifilum tharense IPPAS B-1220 | reverse complement strand
CTACAGTCAACAATCAATGTGCCTAGTTTGTCAATCCTATTCCGGATTACTCATTCTTCGTTCTACAATAATCCTCTCTTTCTGATGAGAATAATTATTGAATTGGCATACTAGATACTGAAGAACCGCATATTTTAACTTTAATCTGCCCTCAATCTCCACAAATAACTCAACTTGATTCTCGCTTGCTGAAGCAGGCTTTGAATAATTTGCTGGCGAATGCACTAAAATATTCACCGGAGGGTAGTGAAGTTCAGCTTGAATTAATTTATCAGGATAGAAACGCAATTTTCAAGGTTAAAGATAGAGGTAGAGGCATTGCGTTAGCGGATCAAAAGCATCTTTTTAGACCTTTTTATCGATCGCCAAATGTTGGAGATGCGCCAGGAAGTGGTTTAGGGTTAGCAATTGTCAAAAAGTGCGTCGAGTTACAGGGTGGAAAGATTTTGATCGAAAGCGAAGTGGGTGTAGGGACAACTGCAATTGTGAGCATTCCCCTGTCTCCTTACCAATAACGGGATTGAGATGAATGGAAAAAGTTATCTTTAATACAAATAGAGTAAAGGCGATCGCCCTTTTGTCGCTGCGATCGCCTTCACTTATTCAACAAGTATTCTTAAGGAGCAATATCAGTTCCGGTCAGAAACCCTAAGAATCGCAGGTAGCCATGACCAGTCATGAGTTCTATCAAAGTTGCTGCTAGAAATCCGATCATTGCAAGGCGTCCGTTCCAGATTTCTGCGCTAGGATTGAAGCCCCACTTCCATTGCGTTCCTTGATAGAAATAAGGTTGTTTAACCTCTTCGCGCATTTCAGATCTTTCTTTAACTTCCATGATTTCAACTCCGTTCGATTAATTCATTTATCGATATGAGTTCACTGTAACGAAACTTTATGAGGGGTTCCTCTGTCTTTTGGCGCAAATCGATCGATCTTCAAAAAATGATGCTCTCTCTAAAGTTCATCCCCCTTTTTGTATCGCAGGTAAAGCCAGAATTCCCCGCCATTCCTGAGAGCGTTTGATTTATTACAAAGCCGAGGATTCTAATTAAAATAGGTCAGCAATGGAGACGACCGATCTGCTGTCAGTCTAGGGGTTCGCGTTGCTCTAAAGGCAGAGTAACAGTAAATACTGTACCGATACCGAGTTGAGATTCTAGCGAGATTGCGCCCCCATGTAAATCCACACATTTTTTGACGATTGTTAAGCCTAACCCCGTCCCCGCGATATGATTGGCGTTGCTGCAACGGTGAAACGCGGTAAACAGCATGGGGATATCCTCTGGGGGAATCCCAATCCCGCGATCGCGCACGCAAAACACCACCTCACCCTGCGGCGAGTCTGGACAAATTAGCTCAAACTCGATTAAACTTCCCACCACCGAGTATTTAATGGCGTTGGAGAGCAAATTGCTAAAAATATGGTGCAACAACTTCTCATCGGCGATCGCCCGATCGTACTGTCCGGAGGAGCGAAACACCAACGTATGAGCGCTGCTCAACAACTGCATTTCCTCAACCAACTGCACCGCAAACTGCCTTAAATCCAGCGGTTTGGGCTGAAATTCCAACTTACCCGCCTCGGCGCGACCAATCGTTAAAATATCTTCTAACAACTGCGTCATGCGATGGACTGAGGTTTGCATCCGGTGGAGGTGAATGCGTTTTTTCTCTTCGCTCCATTGGGGGCCATAATGTTCGAGCAATTCCGCCGACGACTGAATGGTGGTGAGGGGCGTGCGAAAATCGTGAGACACCATTGATACAAAGCGCGATTTTAACTCATTGAGTTCCTTTTCCTTAGACAAACTGGTTCGCAATTCCACCTCTAAGCGCTGTCGTTCGTGAATTTCTGCCTGAAGTTGCTCTAGGGTTTGCATCAACTCCGCCGTGCGTTCGACAACGCGCAACTCCAGCGCCTCGTTTGCCAGTTGCAAGGCTTGTTCGGCTTGCTTGCGCTCGGTAATATCCAAGGCGAGGGAGGCTACCCCAATAATCTGACCTTTGCGATCCACCAGGGGGGTATTGTACCACTCGCAAATAATCAGGCGTCCGTCTTTGGTGAGGTTTTCATGGGCGACCTTAATTTTGGTCGAGTCTGCGACTTCAAGCTCAAAATGCTCTAGGGCGATCGCCTCTTCAATCGTTTTTCCAGACAACAGGCAGCTTAACAAATGCCGCAACGTCGGTCTTAACTCTTTGGGCACTAAAAAGTTGACAGCGCAACGCCCCAAAACCTCAGCCTTGCTATAGCCAAAAATCTCTTCGGCGGCGGGGTTCCATTCTGTAACTTCCCCTTGCAAGTTCCATTCAATCACGGCGAGGGGGGTTTGTTGAACGTGCAGCGTCAGCTTTTGTTGAGATTTTAACAGAGCATCTTGGGCCCATTTGCGCTCGGTGACATCGCGAGCCACGCCATAGATCGCCCGTTGAGCCATTACGGGTACGGCAGTCCACGCCATCCACCGATAGGAGCCATCGGCTGCACAAAAGCGGTTTTCAAAGTAAACAGTCGCTTGTCCTTGACAGAGCTTTTGTAACTCGGCTTGGGTGTTGGCGCGATCGCTCTTGTGGACAAACTCCAGCCACGGCACTTCTAGCAACTGTTCGGTACGATAGCCGAGGGTTTTGCTCACCGCCGGATTAATCCGCTGAAAGTAACCGTTAAAATCGGACACAAACAGCCAGTCTAGGGAAAGCTCAAAAAACCGATCGAGTTCCTGTTGCGCGGTTTCGCGTTCTGTGCGCGTTCGCAAGGCTTTGATGCCATAGGCTAAGTCGGCTGCCAGTTTAGAGAGCAGTTGCACCTCAGCGCTATCGAAGACATCCAGAGGGGTTGCATAAATATTGAGGGTGCCAAAGCAGGGAGCGGCTGGGGCATTGGAGGCATAATAATCTTTTAAAGGGAGGGATAAAACGGCTCCGTACCCGTAGGTGGATGGGGTGTCATAACGAATTACGCAAGGTTTACCCGTTCGCAGAGCAATGGCGATCGCATCGGCTTCTTCCCCCGTGGCGTCATTGATGCTGAAATAGTCGCCTAAATCTTCCATTTCGCCTGCAAACGCTCCAGCACCCGTTTCAGGCGTTGCAAAGCCAATCCAAGCCAGCCGATAGCCTCCGGTTTCCAGGATAACTTGGCAGATGTCGTGCAAGAGTTCGGATTCTGCTGTAGCTCTGACTAAGACTTGGTTGCACTCGCTGAGGGTTTTGAGGGCGCGGTTGGCTTGATGTAGTTGGGTGGTGCGCTTGCGAACGAGTTGTTCGAGTTGGTGATGGCGCTGTTGTTCGGTGACGAGTTGCTGGAGTTGTTCGAGGTGTTGATAGAGCGATCGCGGATCGATCTGTTGAAAGACATGGCTTAATGAGAGCATTCCCTGCAAGTTCCCTTGCTCGTCAACGACAGGGAGAGATTGAATCGGGTATTGTTGAAATAGGTCTAGGGCAGTCAAAAGCGTCGCGCGTTCTCCTAGCTTCAACGTTAAGGGCGCTCTCTCCATTACTTCCCCAGCCGTAACATCAGGATGCAATTCGCCTGCAACCATTGCCCTCACTAGCTCCCGTTCTGTTAACAAACCAACAAGTTGACCTGTTGGTGTCACAATTGCAATGCAATTTTTTGCAACGGAGGGACTGACCTCTGTTGCTATCGGGAATACTGAGTGAGTGAGAGGAGAAGGCATTTTAGGCTGACGCATCAATTGGAGTATCTCTGTCACCCGCATATTGGGAGTCGCCGTGAGGGGATACCAATCGATTACATCTTTGAGGGAGGGTACATCCACGAGTCATTCCGCTCAGAACAAGGCTCTCTAAAGGTCAATTAAAGTTAAAGTTTGCCAAATTTATTGAAGGAGACATTACGAGTGGCACTGATCCTAATCATAGAGGATGCGGCATTGAGTCGTAAGCTACTGGCTAAAATCTTAAAGCCGGAAGGTCATACCCTCCTAGAAGCACGAAATGGTCGGGAAGGGCTAGAAATGATGCAAAAATATAAGCCAGATTGCATTATCTTAGATTTATTAATGCCCGAAGTTGGTGGCATTGAAGTGCTACAGATCATGCGTCAGAAAAATTTGACAATTCCCACCATTGTGTTAACGGCTGATGTCCAACAAACCACGCAACAAGCTTGTCTAGAACTCGGCGCGGCAACGGTTCTTAACAAAATTCCCAAGATTGAAGAATTACGCCATTGGCTGCAAATTACGATTGGGGTGTCTCGCCAAGGAGTCAATTGTGAGCCTGACGCTTGAGCAAATTGATATCCTGCAAGAGTTAGTCAACATCGGAGTCGGTCAAGCCGCTAGTATTTTAAATGAAATGCTGGGTTCGCCCATTTGCTTGAATATTCCCGATTTGCAATCTCTCTCCCTAACACAGTTACAGACTGAATTGGAGTCCCGTTTTGAGAGCGATTTGATCTCAACTGTTCAGTTAGGGTTTGAAGGTTTTTTTTCGGGTAGTGCTGAATTGATTTTTCCGACGGAAAGTGCCTCAACGTTAGTCTCTTTACTCACGGGAGAAAAGCCCGGAACTCCCGATCTAGAGGCTGTGAAAATTGGAACCTTACTAGAGGTGGGGAATATTGTTCTCAATGGCGTTGTGGGAACGGTGAGCAATCTTTTTTCCCGCCGCCTAGATTATTCCCTGCCCACCTATGCTGAAGACCGAGTTTCCCAGCTTCTGAAGGCGCGAAACCTAAAGCAAGATGTTAACATTATTCTAGCTCATACGCACTTTATCATTGAAAAGCTTCAGATTAACGGTGAAGTCCTTTTAATCTTCAAAGTCGGTTCTTTTGATGCGTTACTAGATGCGCTCGCTTTGGAATTGGAATCCGAGTAAGTTCAGATGACTAAGCACGACAAGCCCCAAGAATTCTTTAAGATTTTTAACCAATTTCCAGAAGGGGTTTGTATTCTCAGTCCTGAGTATACCGTTATCTTTTGGAATCGCAGTTTAGAACACTGGACGGGGATTGTTAGCGAGCAGATCGTTGGCACGGATATCCGCGATCGCTTTCCTCATTTTAACCAAGCAAAGTATCAACAGCGCCTCCAACCGATCTTTGCTGGGGGTCCGCCGACAATTTTTTCTTCGCAACTCCATACCTCAATTATCCCGTGTCAGTTACCCGATGGTCGATGGCGCGTGCAGCAAACCACGGCGACAGCGATCCAAATGTCTAACCAATCCGATTTTTACGCGCTACTGGTGATTGAGGATGTCACCGATCTGACCTACCGAATGCAAATGTATCGTTTAATGCGCGATCAGGCTTGGGAAGAAATTCGCGAACGCAAGCGCATTGAAGCAGCCTTAAGGGAAAGTCAGCATTTTGTCCAAAAAATTACGGATGCAGCCCCTTATATTCTTTACATTTATGACTGGCAAAAACAGCAAATTCTGTATATTAACCAACAAATTGAAATCAGGTTAGGTTATAGCGTTGCTGAAGTTCAGGCGCTAGAAGATCGCGACTTTTTGGAACTGATCCACCCCGAAGATGTGGTGCAAGTTGAACAGCATCGCGAACGCTTGGCGAATGCAACCGAAGGCGAGATTCTGGAATGGGAATTTCGATTCAAAAATCGTTCTGGAGACTGGCGATGGTTGCACTGTCGAGAAGTGATTTTCCAAAAAAATGAAGGCGGCAAGATTCAGCAAATTCTGGGAACCGCAGAAGATATTAGCGAACGTCAAGCGGCGCTGTGGGAACGCAAACAAGCCACCGAAGCGATCCGCCGACAAATTGAACAACAACGTCTTATGAGTGTTGTGGTGCAACATATTCGCCGTTCCTTGGATCTCCAAGAAGTGCTGACGACGGCAGTGACGGAAATTCGCACATTTTTGCAAGCCGATCGCGTCGCCATTTGCGCGTTGAATTTGTTGAGTGACGATCGGTTGGTGATGAGTACGGGGGAAGTTAAAGTCGAGTCTGTCAACCCGGAGTGGCGTTCGATTTTAAGAACGCAATTAACTTGCAGTCACTGGGATGCGTGCGATTTTTCTTATGTCCTGCAACGGGAAATCTTGCGCGATGCGATCGCCATTGCGGATCTGTCAACGGCCCCCCTGTCTCCCAGTTTTAAGCAACTTTTAGCAAGCTGGCAGGTACAAGCCTTGATGGAGGTGCCAATTTTTCAAGGCGATCGCCTGTGGGGTTTGTTGATGGTGCATCAATGTGGCAGCAAGCGGGAGTGGCAGCCGTTAGAAATTGAGTTGATCCGGCAGTTAGCCGATCAATTGGCGATCGCCATTCAGCAAGCCGAACTCTACGAACGCTTGCAGCAAGCCAACCAAGAACTGCAACGCCTCGCCATTTCTGATAGTCTGACGCAACTAGCCAACCGCCGCCGCTTCGACCAATACTTCACCGAACAGTGGCACCGCTTAACCCGCGAACAACAACCCCTGTCCCTGATTTTGTGCGATATTGACTGCTTTAAAATTTATAACGATACCTACGGTCATGTGAAAGGAGACTGGTGCTTGCAACAAGTGGCTGTGGCGATCGCGGCGGGTGCAAAACGTCCGGCGGACTTGGTGGCGCGTTATGGGGGAGAAGAGTTTGCGATCGTCTTACCGAATACCAGTCTTGCAGGGGCCATTCAAGTCGCAACCGAGATTCAAACTCACATTCAGCAGTTGCACATTCCCCATGTAAAATCGCCCGTCAGCGATTATATTACCTTAAGTTTGGGGGTGGCCAGCATCATTCCCCAACAAAGCTTACAGGCCATGTCTCTGATTCAACAAGCCGATCAAGCCTTATACGAAGCTAAAGATCGAGGCCGCGATCGCATTTGTTCTTTTGGCAACCGCGAAACCTTCCCGACCCTAAGCTAGCGGTAAACAGAAGCGGAAGGTACTGCCTTTACCAAACTGACTCTCAGCAAAAATTTCGCCGCCTTGCAGTTCCACCAACCGCTTTGAGATTGCCAAACCCACCCCCGATCCGCCAGAATGACGAGAACGAGAGCGATCGCCGCGCCAAAATCGTTCAAATACATGGGGTAAATCTTCGGCTGGAATTCCTTGGCCGGTATCCATCACCGCGATCCAGAGTTTACCTTTTTCCGTCCAAGCGCGAACTTTAATAAAGCCGGTTTGAGTATAGCGCATGGCATTGCCAATTAAGTTCACCAAAACTTGTTCGGTTCGGTCTACATCGGCTAAGACGGCGGGTAAATCGGGAGAACACTCTAACTGTAAAACGGGGCCATCTTCCATCAACTGATCGGCAAATTTATGCACCAGAGACTTCAAAATAGGATAAAGCTGGATGGGTTGTACGTGGATGGGTAAGTATCCCGCCTCCGCCTGGGAAAGTTCTTGCAAGTCGTTCACCAAGCGTTCTAACCGCTTCGTTTCTTTGGTAAGTTGCACGTAAATATCCGGCGAGGGTTCAATTCTACCTTCGGCTAACTCTTCGAGATAACCGCGCACAATGGTTAAAGGCGTCCGCAACTCGTGGGTTAAGTCGCCAATTAACTCGCGGCGTCGCTGTTCTACCCCTTCTAACCCCGCCGCCATCCGATTAAAACTGACCCCTAGTTGGTTGAGTTCGGGAATTTCGCTGATGGGAAGGCGTTGATCCAGTTGTCCGGCGGCAAATTCTTTGGTAATTTGTTCCATTAAGGTGAGGGGTTTGGTGATCCGCCGCGCCACCCAGTAGCTTAACCCCCCGGCGGCGGTGGTTCCGACAATGGCGGCCCAAAAGGTGCTGCGGTTCCAAGAGGTTTCAAAGCCTTTAACCAGATAAGTGCGAACGTAACGCAGGCGAAACCCACTTCCTTCAAGTTGTTCGAGGTGTTGGACGAAGTAGGGACGCGAAGAGACTTTACTGATAATCACCAGCGAACTGATTCCCACCATTAAGACTAGCAGGTGAGAGAAAAATAAGCGCGATCGCAAATCTATCTTACTCACGGGTTATTTCTCGCTGGGGGGGTCTTCAAACTTGTAGCCCACACCAATCACCGTTTTAATAAAGGTAGGATTGGCCGGATCGGGTTCGATCTTCTTTCGCAACCGCGCCACATGGGTATCGACAACGCGTTCGTCGCCAAAGAAGTCATCTCCCCACAGTTTATCGATCAATTGGCTGCGATTCCACACCCGACCGGGATAGCTGACAAAGGTAGACAGCAAACTAAATTCTAGGGAAGTTAAGTCTAGGGTTTCGGTTTCTGTCGCGGTTAGCTGGCGATAGGCCAAATGCCGATCTATATCTACGGTAAAATTCAACGTGCGATAGACTTGGCTGGCGGCTTGTCCCCCCTGGCGCAAACTCCGACGCAATAAGGCGCGAACCCTAGCAACCAATTCGCGCGGACTAAAGGGTTTGACCATATAATCATCGGCACCCGTAGATAAGCCGATAATTCGGTCAATTTCTTCCCCTTTCGCCGTCAGCATCAGGATAAAGGGGTCTTTGGTTCCGGGTTTCTGGCGGATGCGCGCGCACACTTCCAAGCCATCCAAACCAGGAATCATCAGATCGAGGACAATTAAGTCGGGTTGTTGTTCGCTAAACACCTGTAGCGCGTTAATGCCATCGCGACAACTCCGACAGGAAAACCCTTCTGATTCTAGTGTTTGTTGGATGAGTCGGGCGATTTCGGGTTCGTCCTCAACGATCAATATGTCCATTCCAACCTCCACGCGATCGCATTCTCCCCTGTCCACTCTATCAAAACACTGGGGTTCTCACCCCTTCCCTACGCTAGCGCATGGAGTGAGGGCGATCGCAACTCAGTCACTCATTAACCGCACCCTTACCCGAAGTCAACACAAGCTGCAAACTTTCTGTAACCACAATCATCCATTTACTTTTAGAAAAAAACTAACCAAACTTCTTTTCCTAGAATGTGCATAATTTGATATTTAAGCGACAATACTTCTTAAAGCTTCCATAGTTTTATCAAATATTAATTTACCTGTATCGCTGCTCCAAGGAGGAACAATAAAAAGAGCCTTTATAGCTAGTGACAACCCCCTAATATGCTTGTTTTGATTCCAATAACTACCGCCTAAAGTTGCTAGCGCAAAGCCGTTTAGCGGTCGATCTTTAAACTTACGAGCAATTTTTATAGCACGTTTTGAGTTTCTCACTGCCTTATTACTTTTACCAAGACAACTGTAACAGTAAGAAAGGTTAGCTCGCGTCCATCCTTCTGATACTAAATTGCCCATTCTATGATAAATATTCAAACTTTTTTCATAATAGACAATGGCTTTTGTATAATCGCCAGATATACTAAATCTACTTCCTAGAGAATTTAGAGTTACTGCTTCTCCAGCACGATCGCTCATATCTTGAATGATTTCCAAAGCTTGATTCAAATAAGTCAATGAAGTCTGATAATTTCCTAGAGAAGAATAGGTATTAGACAAATTGTGTAAAGCACTCCATTCTTGATGGCGATCTCCAATTTCTTTACTAATTTCTAATTGTTGCTTAATCAGTTCGATTCCTTGGGTAGGCTTTCCCATTTGCATATATACAGCGCCCAAAAAACCCAAAATTTTTATTTCCATAGTTAAATTTTTAATTCTACGAGCAATTAATAAAGCTTGCTTTTTATAATCGATCGATTTACGAAACTGAAAAAACTCACAATAAATAGACCCCAGCCCATCTAATGCTTGCGCTTCTTGCTCAAAATCGTTTATTTCACGAGCAATACTTAGTTGTTTTCGATATTCTCGGACAGCTATTTTATACTTCCCTAAGCACCAATAATAAACTCGACCTAGTCCTCCATGAGCTTGAGCTTGCATTGTTTTATTTAAGCGACCATAAGCAATATCTAAAAGATTTTGATAATACTTAATAGAAATTTCTGGATTTCCCAAATAACAATAGGCATAGCCTAAACCTTGCAAGAGGATAAAATTGTATTCTGAATTGACTTTGTTTAAAATTTTTTCATAACAATTAATTTGCTCTTGATAATATCCCCATGTTTCCAATTGCTTGTGTAATGGTCGATCTGAACAAATAGATAAGTCAGTGAAAAGAATTTTCACTGCTGTTTCCCAAGCTTCTATTTCACAGAGATGATGAAAAACTTCAAGGTAACTGCGAACTTGCTCTAAATTTGAAGATTCTGGTTTATTTTCATATTCAGTCAGCCAGTTTTCTATAGCTATATAATGTGCAATTTGCCAAGGAGACAATTTATCAATTTGAGTTAATTCTTGTTGTATTGATAGCTGAATTTGCTCTGGTTTTGATAGATCGCCTCTAGAATTCAAATCAAAGTCTGGTATCAAGACTTGATCCTTAAATTCTACTCCATCACGGTCTCTCATTATTCCCGTCTCCAGCTTTTGAGATGAGTTGATGCGACACTGCGAATCAAATTATGCTGCCTTAAATGTAAACCATTATTGATAATATTTTCTTCTATTAAGTAGCGATCGCGCAATACGTCTACTGTAATTTGCTGTTGTTCCTCATCTAATTCTAACTTTTCTAATGTTTTCAAATAAAATTTTTCGGGTACTGGTCGGCGATATACTGAACAATAACAAAGCAGTATGTAAGCGTTAGGAATTTCGTTAGCTAGCCGTTCAAATGTTTTTTCAATACGTTGCTTGACTATTCCCCTCAATTTCCGAGTATATCTGTCCAATTTTAAATTATCGCCTAATAACTCTTGCTCCGGCTGTTGAGGGAATTGCTCAATTTTTTCGATCTCCTGACTATACTGATTCCAGTAAGCTAAAATATTGCCATTAAAAGGAGGATTTACAATTTCTCCAGCAATTATCCATAATGCTAAGGGATGACCTTCATATGCAGAACCAACTCGAACTAAATAATGAGTTGAAGGTAATTCGGGATTAACGTTTAATCCTGTTCTTTTAAATAAATCTAGCTGCTCGGATTGACTAAAGCCGCTTAGAGACTGACAATAAAATAACTTTGAGTAACGCGAGTTGATTTCATAAAACTGCCCAGGCCAATCTTGGGATGTGAGAATAATTCTACTCTCACAAGTTTTTATAGATAAAAGATTTTGAAAAAACTCTTCCCAGCAACTCTCTTTAAATTCACTCCACCCTGTCTCAGCATCTCCTCTTAGAAGACATTCTAGTGAATCTAGAAGCAACAAATAGCGATTCTGTTGTAAGTGACTAACAACCCAATTCATCAATCGCCTTGTTTCTTGGCGATCCTCTAAGGTGACTGTCTCTCCCAAATCTGTTAGAATTTGCACTGCTATAGTGGCAAAATCAGTATTCTCCTGACTTTCAAAATCAACCGTTAGCCACTTGATCCAATCTCCTTGCAACTCCACTGCTAGTCTTTGAGCCAAGACAGTCTTCCCTATGCCAGTAATCCCCGTGAGAATCAACAGTCGTGTACTTTCCCGAAGCCTAATACTCAATTTCTTAATCAATTCTACACGATCAACCCAGGCATCATCGTAAAGCTCAGAATCTAACTGGGTAGTGTCACGAGCGCCTCTTCTCTTTATACGAGGCTTAACATGAGGTTCATCAGACTTTTTAACTTCTTTTAAGTCCCGATGAGCGATCGCTTTAACTAAATCAGGTCTGTATTGCCTGAAAAGCTGAATCAATTCAGGACGCTTTGAACGCTCTCCGTATTGAGAGATTAGGCGAAATCCTTTACAGATATGTTCAATGTGCTTTCTTACGGTTGACTCTACAATATTTAGAGAACTTGCTATTTCTTCATCTGTTTCCCCCGCCAAAACCCGCAGCAACACTTCTTGTTGTTTATCCGTTAGCTCGACAAACCGTTTCTCAAACTGCTCTTGATTCATGCTTCTCAACCCACTGCTATATAGATGCTTACCCAGGTTTGAATACTCTATTTAATGGTAAGTCACGATACACAACCTCTTCTTTGTGTACTTATGTATGGCTTTCATAATATTTAGGTTAGGTCGTCAATAATACCTGTGTCAAAACCTTGAAAGCAAGGACTACGCTCTGTTTTGAGTGCGTGTCCTTCATTCTAATCTTACAAGGTCTTGGTGGCCTGCTCGGTGCGATCGCCCTATCTCTCTTCAACCCGGTGAATTCGTGCGAGTTGTGGATATTCGCAATATTACCCTAATTGTAGAACCGATTTTGAAGCCCTAGTCTTTAGGGGATACCGAAGGGAAGCGCGATCGCCTATTATAGCGATGTTAGTATCCCCCTCAAGCCTCAAGCGCGATCGCTCTTTTTCATGAATTCTCGAACTCGCTCAACTTGCTTAACCGCTTGCATCCGAGTAAAGAGTTCAATGGCTTGCTCAAAATGACAATAGCTCTCTCTCCATTCTCCTTGCTTTTGTTTTGTGAGTGCCAACTGAAGATAAGCTTCTGCTAAATCTGAATTTGCACCCATTTTTTCGAGTAACGCAATTGATTCTTGATGGTAATTCAGTGCGTCTTCTAATTTTTCTTGACGGGAACAAAGCATCGCCAGTCCAGTTAAAGCTTTTGCTTTGATTTGTAAATAGTTGCTCGCTTCAGCAAAAGCGATCGCGCGTCTCAGCATTTGCTCAGACTCCTCTAGATAGTGGAGAGTTGCATAGGTTAAACCTAGCAGAACTAAAGCATATCCTTGGCTCCAAGAACTCCATTGAATTACAATTAGCTGGCTATTAACTTGTTGGGCAAGGTAAAAAGCTCGATCGGGCAATCCTTGCAGGGAATAGAGATAAGCTAAATGATACCAACAAGCTAATACATATCGATGTAATTCTGGACGATCGAAACTTGCTTGACAATTTTGAAAAATCTCTATAGCCTGCTCGATTTCTCCTAAGTCGATAAAAGCACAACCGAGGTCGATTAGAGAAGCTGCTTTAACGCTTTTAAGTCTAATCTCTTGGTTGATATTCAAAGATTGCAAAGAATGCTTTTGTAAAACGCGATCGGCTAACTGATAAGCAGTTTTGT
This sequence comes from Desertifilum tharense IPPAS B-1220, assembly GCF_001746915.1. Taxonomy (NCBI): domain Bacteria; kingdom Bacillati; phylum Cyanobacteriota; class Cyanophyceae; order Desertifilales; family Desertifilaceae; genus Desertifilum; species Desertifilum tharense. Next base: position 160,926 of record NZ_MJGC01000099.1, on the reverse strand, counting down.
AATATTCAATCGCGGGTAGAATATCTCCAATTAAACTATTGAGATAGCCAAAGATGATATTGAGTTCGCTGAGTATCGCTTCATTCTCAACTTTGTCAATAATTTGCGCGATCGCTCTGAACATCGGGTGCAATAATCCAACGCGCCAAAAAGAAATTCCTAGGGGTTCTGCAATATGCCATTTATTTTTTCTTCGATAAAGAATGACTTGAGCTGCATTCTCAAAATCTTTAATTTCAAGTGCATGATAGTAAGCTTCAAAGGCTTGTATTGCTTCTTCAATCTTTTCTACAGATTGAATGCTATCTGTCCAAAAAGTAGCAGCTATAGAATGAGCTTGTTTCCAGTCATCGCTAGCCTTTAATCGATTAATGGCTTCAGTTTTGATGGCTGGATGTAACCAGTATTCATTTTTGTGAAACTCAATTAAACAACGGTCTTTTAAGGCATTAAGGATGCGAATTTTCTGGCTTTCAGGAACATCCCAAAGCAAAGATAAAACTCCAGACAAGGGGATTTGAGGATTATCTTGATAGCGATAACACCCCAAGCGGCATAATAATTGATAAGCTTCTAAATTAATTCTTTTTAACCGTTCAAACTGACTAACAATCAAATCTTGCAAATCAGCTTCGCTTAGTAAATCTAATTGGGCGGATTGCCAATAAGTATTTAGATCGTTTTGATAATCGAGTTGGACGGTACTGCTTATAATTTCCATTGCCTTAGCATTTCCGCCATAGGCTTGATTCATCGCAAACAACAGCGGATAATGCACTTCATTAATAATATTTTTGCGGGTAAAAAATGTTTGCCAAGCGCTCGCACTCAACCCTTCAAGACGATAATTTCCTAAAGAAATTGTTGCTTCTCGCAGTCGTTCGCGACTGGTAATTAGCGTAACCGAGTTAACCGCCGGATCGGTTAAGATTCGGAACAATTCTAAGTATTCTGAACGATGGCGATCGCAAAACTTACCATTCCCATCTAAAACGGTTTCTAAGTTATCGATTAAAACCCCAACCGTCGATTGAGAATCGCGCAACTTTTGCCTAAGTCTTTCTTTTGCAATTCCAAATTCTCGACCCGGTTCTTCATTAAAATGTCTTCTCAACCATTCTTCAACTACGCTAGCGGCTGAAGTCAAGTTTTCCACCTCTTGAGCCATCCACAACTCAAGCAAAGGCTGGAATTTCTGGACATATTCCCAGGCTAAAGTCGTTTTACCCACTCCGCCAGGTGCATAAACTAAAATTGCCTTAGAGCCTTGTACAACGAGTTGATTTAAGTCGTCAATAGCTTGTTCTCGACCGACAAAATGATTGAAATAAGAAGGATTGATAACTTGCTGTTCTTGATTGACTTGTGTTGTCCGTGCAGGCTTCTTGCTAACTACATTTTGCTCGCAGACTAATTCGGGTTGATAGTGTAAAAAAAGTTGAATTAACTCAGTTCGCTTAGATCGTTCGCCGGGTTGGGGTTGAATTTTCCAGGCTTTGCAAATTTTCTCAATATGCTTTCTAACTGTTGATTCTGTGATGTGTAAAGCTACAGCAATCTCTGCATCAGTTTCTCCTGAGAGCATCCGTAACAGCACTTCCCGTTGTCTATCAGGTAGTTGAGCAAATTTTTCTTGAAATAGCTGTTGATTCATGATCTGATGCAACCCGTGAATAGAGTACACAAACTCAGCTTGTGACTTGTGGTACACATCCCTTTTCCTGTGTACTTGTGTACTGCTTTGATGAGAAACAGTTAAGCAATCAGCCTGAAATCAGGAAGCCAAACAGCCTGCATCCTTAAGACTTCCCGATGGTAGATAGCTTTTCAAACCAGTATTTAACCCAGAGTCTAACCATGCTGAGAAAAATTACCAGGGTAACAATTCTACAAAGCGCGATCGCTGCTCTTACTATAGCAACATCGATTCCCCCATCAAAAGTGCTGTAGCGTTCAGGCTCTACAAAAAACGAACTTTTGCATAAATTCTTGAATTCCCGCCGATAGAACATTAAGGGAATTACCTTTACAACCGGATTCTATCTCAGGGTGCATTATTGCTCACACACTAGCGCTGAAGAGGATTCAATGATGTTGTTTTTCAGCGATGAATGGGATCGAGAAGCCATTGTTGACGAAGAAATTCCTCCCCGACGACCTGGACGCGCTCAGTTTAGGGGGTCTTACTGGATGGCTCGATGCCAGCAACCCATTTTGCTTAAACCGGGTACGTTAGTGCGCGTTATCGAAATTCGCAATACCACCTTAATTGTAGAGCCTGTTCCCAATTACGACTCTCAATAAGCCTTCTGGAGAGATTGTTATTTCTAATTGTCCTGTTTAGTCTCTCTCCTGTTTTGAGTTAACTCAGTCATTTCTTGAATTTATCTTTTCTGCTCCGTTGCTTGCCGCATTCGGGTTCATTTACCATGCAAAAAATTATCTTTTTCCTACTTGTCTTCACTGCTGCTATCGTTGCGTTGCAACTTCCGGCTCAAGCCTTTTTTACAGTCAAAATTGTTGCTCAAAGTTCCGATCGGTGTTTTGAAAATTCCGGTGACATTATTTGCCCTCCTTAAAGATGTGGAGTACAGGGAGACACAAAAAAGGGGGGATATTTCACCCCCTTTCTTGATTGTTCAAATTATCCGATAATGCCTAGGGCGCTAAAGCATTGCCGCGCAGTAAGCTACCGATGGTTTTGGCTGTAATCTTCATTTGAATCAGAGGATTTGCTGGAACAACGGTTTTGTAGAGGTAGCTGTCAAAGGTGAGCTTTTGCACGTCCTTATCAGCACACATTTCTACAAACGCTTCCCGCGTGGCATCGGAACGGTAGAAGACGCGTTGCAGGATATCCAGAACCTTGTAGGTCATGCCGTATTTCTTATCCCAGCGCTTGAGATAAACCTTGAGGTCATCTTCGGTGGGGATGCGAGTTCCGCCATTGGAGAACTCGACGATGGTTTCAGCACACATCCGCGCAGACTTAGCGGCGAAGTAGATGCCTTCACCGGAAGACTTGGTAACGGTTCCCGCAGCATCGCCAACTAAGGCGACGCGACCGACGACGCGGCGCGGACGGGGATGTTCGGGGATGGGGTGTGCTTCAACTTTGATGATTTCGCCGCCTTCAAGCCGTTTGGCTGCGCGAGCGCGAATTCCGGCTTGTAGGTTCTTGATGTCGGCTTTGTTCACCTTCATGGTGCCAGTACCGACCGCAACGTGGTCGTATTTGGGGAAGACCCAGGCGTAGAAGTCGGTGGAAACATCGTTACCCACGTACATTTCCGCGAGGTCTTCGTAATAAGCCATTTTGTCTTGGGGAAGACGAATGCGCTCTTGGAAGGCGATCGCATAATTGTAATCCCCCGCGTCAATTGCTTTAGCAACGCGAGAGTTTGCTCCATCTGCTCCAATCACCACATCCGCCTGAAGTGTCTTCATCACCCCTTCTGCACTGCCATCGGAATGATCGGCGTAATGCAAGGTATAGGGACGATTTGCACTGGTAGGAATATCGAGTTTATAAACGGTTCCATTAATCAGTTTGGCACCTAATTTGGCTGCCCGGTCGCGCATGAATCCGTCGAGAACTTCCCGGCGGCACATGCCAATATATTCATCTTCTTTTTCAATATTGATATCGACCTCAACGTTCGAGGGCGAGATCATTTTCATCTTTCTCACCCGACGGTCAATAATTTCGGGGGGTAGATCGAACTCGCTGACCATGCACAAGGGAATCGCACCGCCACAAGGCTTGGCATTGTCTAACTTGCGCTCGAATAGATAAGTTTCGATTCCAGCTTTTGCTAGGGTTTCGGCAGCGCTCGATCCTGCCGGGCCCGATCCAACAACAGCAACCCTTAGTGCCAAGGCTTTTCTCCCAATCTTTAACGATCGCTACGGTAGTGAATCGTATCACGGACTTTTACCTCCTCGGACGGAGTGAGTGCGAAATTCCCCGAAGTTGAAATACTGCTTAACATTTGGCCCGCCTTGGATGTCCGCCTTCAACAGGACGGAATTAGATTGGGGAAGGTTGAATCTTTAACCTAAGAATCTGGGTGAAATCAACAATGAATGGAACTTGGCTAGATTTCGCGGTTCGTCATACGGCAGCGTCTTCAATTGGGGGATATCAACGCTATATTTCCCCTCGGAAGGGATTTGCTTGTGCGTATCGAATTTTACACCGAGATTTGTCCTGTTCTGAGTATGCCAAACGCGCGATCGCCAAACATGGCATAGGAGACGCCATCCCTCTGATTCGTCAGCGTTTCCAAGCCTGCAAGCAAGCCAACCAAATGCTGAAAGCTAGATTTGCTCAAGTTAGCGATCGCCCCGAAGACGAAGAAAATCAAACCCGTCCGAAAAAACAACCCGATCGAGGCGTCTGCGCTTTCGGTTCCAATGACTGCCAAGAGGCTCTGTGCTGCGAGCCAACTGGCAGTATTCTAGAGTGTGGTGCTGAGGGTTGTAGTAACGACTCCAGTTGCCTAAATGATGGCTGTGGCGATTGCACGCCAGACTTAGACTGCTCTGGAGTAGATTGCTGTAGCTGCGGTTAGGAGATGCTGACGCAAATTTGGTCAGAATGCAACAAATTGTGATATAAATCTACAGTAACCCTATGGGTAATTCGGAAATTACACCCAACTGTTGGTAGACCAGGGCGATTGGTTACAAAACCGCGTTTTACTACCTGCATTTCCACCGAGGGATGAAGACTAGCCTAAAAATCTCTGGGATTAACGTGCCGTTCCGTCTTTCATCCTTCACTGTTACATTTTCCCAGATTAGAGGTTTTTGAGCGTGGGCATTGTTGTTGAAAATGTATCTAAGCGGTTTGGTAGTTTTATTGCCGTTAACCAAGTCAGCTTAGAAGTCAAATCCGGCTCTTTGGTTGCTTTACTCGGTCCCTCTGGATCGGGTAAATCCACCCTATTGCGGCTCATTGCAGGGTTAGAATCCCCAGATGAAGGTAAGATTTTGCTGACGGGGAAAGACGCGACCTACCAAAGCGTGCAAGACCGGAATATTGGCTTTGTCTTCCAACACTATGCCCTATTCAAGCATATGACCGTCCGCCAGAATATCTCCTTTGGGTTAGATATTCGCAAAGTTCCCAAAGCCCGACGAAAAGACCGGGTGGAAGAACTGCTAGAGTTAGTGCAATTGCAAGGATTAGGCGATCGCTATCCCTCGCAACTGTCTGGAGGACAGCGCCAGCGGGTAGCCTTAGCTAGAGCTTTAGCCGTACAACCCCAAGTGTTACTCTTAGACGAACCCTTCGGCGCGTTGGATGCGAAAGTCCGCAAAGATTTACGCGCTTGGTTGCGACGGTTGCACGATGAAGTCCATGTTACGACCGTTTTCGTCACCCACGACCAAGAAGAAGCAATGGAAGTCTCTGACGAAATTGTGGTGATGAACCAGGGGAAAGTGGAACAAGTGGGAACCCCGGCTGATATTTACGACAACCCGGCTTCCGCATTTGTAATGAGCTTTATTGGCCCAGTGAATATTTTACCAAGTACCTCGCGGATCTTTGAGGGAAATGGGTTTGAGTCAGCGCATCCCGAAATCTTCCTGCGTCCTCACGATGTCGCGATTGAAACCACCTCCACAGAGAGTAGCGTACCCGCCAGAGTCGGACGGCTGATTAACTTGGGGTGGGAAGTTCAAGTTGAGTTATTGTTGGATGATGGCCAGGTTTTGAACGCTCACCTGAATCGCGATCGCTTCAAAGAACTCCAACTCCAACCCAACCAGCGCGTTTACGTTAAACCCAAGGAAGCCAAAACCTTTCCCCTCTACTATTCCATCTAACCTATCGCCCCTCCCCTAACGCCTGTAAATTGTACAAGCTGGCATAAAGCCCATTTTGGGTTAACAATTCCTCATGGGAACCCGACTCAATCAACTCACCCCGCTTTAACACCAAAATCCGGTCAACATTGCGAATAGTCGAGAGGCGGTGAGCAATAATAATCGCCGTTCTCTCTTCTAACAGTTGGTCTAAAGCTGACTGAATTAATACCTCCGTTCCCACATCCAAATTCGCCGTTGCTTCATCCAAAACGAGAATTTTGGGTTCTCGGATCGCCACGCGAGCAAAGGCTAAAAGCTGCTTTTGTCCGCTAGAAAGATTCGTTCCCCGTTCCCGCAATTGGGTATCATAGCCTTGGGGTAAATCTTCAATAAAACTTGCAACATTGGTTGATTGAGCCGCTTTTTGAATTTGCTCTAGGCTATAGCGTTCTCCCAGAGAAATGTTACTTTTCACATCCCCGGCGAATAGAAATCCATCTTGTAAAATTACCCCGATATGGCGGCGAAGTTCGGATTGGGGAAGATCGCGAATATCAATCCCATCTACTAAAATTCGTCCCTTCGTGGGTTCGTAGAGGCGACATAGCAGGCGAATAATTGAGCTTTTTCCCGCACCTGTCGGCCCAACAAGCGCCACCTTTTCGCCCGGACGGATGGTAAAGTCTAAATTCTTGAGGACGTACTCATCCCCCTTGTAGGCAAACCACACTTGTTCAAAGCGAATTTCACCCGATTGGGCGCTAGATTCTGTCAGTTGTCCTTTAGAATCTACAGCATCGCGAATTTCAATCGGTTCGTTGAGGACATCGCTAATACGTTCGATGGCGGTAAACCCGGCTTGTAGCATGGTGAATTTTTCAGCAAAGCGGCGCAAAGGGTCAAATAAACGCGGCGCAAATAAGATAAATTCTGCCAGTATCCCAAAACTCAGTTCCTCGCGCATCACCAGCACGCCACCCGCCCAGAGGACTACTGCGATCGCAAATAGTGCAATCCACTCTAGTGTGGCAGAAACCGCCGAATCGTGAAAGATGGTTTTATCCACCTCATGGATATATTTGTTATTGGTATTGCGAAACAGTTCGCTATTAAACCGTTCGCGTCGGAACAGTTGAACGACACCAATCCCGACAATATTTTCCTGTAACTGAGCGTTGAGAACTGAGAGTTCTTCTCGCGCTTTATAGTTTGCTTTGCGATATTGCTGCTGAAAATAGATAATGACTGCCGTTACTGGCAATAACATTAAAACTAATAAACTGGCTAATTGCCATTGCCGCAAAAAGATAATGACGATAATAACAGCAATGGTAAAAATATCGTTGAGAATACCAATCGCCCCGGTAGAAAATACTTCTCCCAAAGCTTCCACATCGCTCGTTAAGCGGGTAATTAATTTACCCACGGGCGTGCGGTCGAAAAAACGAACCGCCAGAGATGTGACATGATCGAAGAGATCGTTACGAATTTCTGCGGTCATTTGTTGACCGACTTTTTGCACTAAATATCCCTGCCACCCGACAAATAATAGGCGAATAATAACAGTAACTAACAATAAGCCGGAGAGAATATTTAAACCATTAGCCACGCTGAAATTAGCAAGAAGCGGCCAAACTTCCTCCTGGCGAATCAACGATACCGCTTGACCGACAATTAAGGGTTGAACGGCCCCCGCTAGGGACAATGGGATCAACAGGACAAAGCAGAGAATCAGCAAACCCTGATTCCGACGCGCATAGGGTACTAACCTCAAAAAGAGTTTCCAGTCACTCTCTGGGCGTCGCTGTTTTACCGAAGAAGTGCTAGGGTTCATACCAACTGAGAAAGAGTCATGCTTTCCCACTGTAGCGTAAGCTCAGGGCGATACCGCTGAGGTGGGGCAATCTCGTACAATCCCTATAGCACGTCCTTGGGTTCAGTTTACAAGTCCTGAAATAGGACAACTGGGATTGATGACCAAACTGTATTATCGGGGTATGGTTGAGCAAGATGGCAAACCCAAAATGGGTCGAAGTGCCAGATTGCTAGGTGTTAGACCCGGAATTGATATTAATATTGAGCAATGGCCTGCTGGCTGCTTGGATGAGCAAGGCTATCTGCTGGCGGAATCGAATCGTCAACTGCAAGGGGAAGCGATCGCAGTTGCAATCAAGGATACCAAAGGGATGTCTGTCTCTTTATCAATTGAAGGATTACCCCCTTTCCGCAAACCTTCAAAGTTTGGAGGAACTAGCAGAGATGCTCTATGGCAAATTGATGACAGCAAAATTACAGGAGACTTGCAAGCGATCCAAGATAGCTCAACCCATGTTAGCATCCAGCCAAGCGCTACTATGTCTCTAGCCCGGTATGAAGCAGCATTAGCCAGCACTCAAAATGATTGGGAAAGAGTCGAGTGAAGCAATATTTGTAGATGATTGCGGATGGATTAATTAATGGTATGGGTCTTTAGTTTATCGGCAGAGTGTGGCACACAAGAAGGCAACGCCAAGCAATTTGCTCAACATTTTCAACAAACCCAAGGGGTACTCTCTAACAATCTTCAATATCAGGTTCGCGCTGATGTCTTTCAGGATCTTGAGGAGAACTGGTGGTGTAGAGTTTGTCCTCAAAGCGTGACGGAAACGGGAGTGGCGACTCCAGAAGATGCTTATTTATTGACGGAATTGGGAATTTTATTGTATCAGCATTTACAATCAGCCCCCCCATTTCGTTATGCTTTGGTGGGTGTTGAAGTTGATGAGTTTAGAACCTATAGTGAATTGCTCTTAGAATCTTCCAATCTAGAGTTTCCCGGCTTAGTATTAGCGATCGCAATTGCCAATCAGCTAGGTGTCATTTCAACCTTTCGCCCGTTCAGTTCTGGCTATGTCTGGCAGCCTTACCAAGGTGAAACATACAATCCATTATTGGTTTCTCCAGAATTAAAAAGTAAGCTTAATCTTTTATTAGCGGTCGGTTGAGTGAGGCTGAGGGTCATTTCAAAGTTCGTTTAACGCATCATGGAATAGAACTGTTTCGCTAGATGGGTATGAGTGAGATTTACGATCGACTGTTTGAAACGATTGAAGAATTGGTATTGCAGCATTCGCCGAGTGGGGTGGAAGGAGAAATCGATCGGTTCTTGCTGAGTCGCTTGGCGAGTATGCAGGTAGAAGCCAACTTAGACGCGGCGGGAAATCTGATGATTAGGATACCGGGAAAAGACTCTCAAAGAGCGATCGCCATTACCGCCCATAAAGATGAAATTGGCGCAATTGTTAAAACCATTGGAGACGCGGGAAAAGTCGAAGTCCGCAAACTCGGCGGCGCGTTTCCCTGGGTGTATGGGGAAGGCGTTGTCGATTTATTGGGCGATCGCGCTACCTTAAGCGGTATCCTCAGTTTTGGTTCTCGCCATGTCTCCCACGAATCGCCCCAGAAAGCCCAACAGACCGATATGCCGCTAGCGTGGGAAGATGCTTGGGTAGAAACCAAATGCAGCGCCGAGGAATTAGAAGCGGCGGGAATTCGTCCGGGAACCCGCGTGGTAATTGGCAAACATCGCAAGCATCCCATCCGCCTCAAAGATTATATTGGCAGCTATACCCTAGATAACAAGGCCTCAGTAGCAATTCTTTTAGCCTTAGCAGAACGGGTGAAACAGCCAGCCATTGATATTTACCTAGTCGCCTCCGCTAAAGAGGAAGTTGGGGCAGTTGGCGCGCTATACTTTGCCCAACGCCAGCGCTTAGAAGCGTTAATTGCCTTAGAAATTTGTCCCCTAGCGCCAGAATATCCGATTGAAGACGGCGAGGCCCCAGTTTTACTCTCTCAAGATGGCTACGGCATCTACGATGAGGGGTTGAATCAGCAATTGCAACTGGCGGCGCAAATGGCAGAGATACCCGTTCAACTGGCAGTTATTAGCGGGTTTGGTAGCGATGGATCGATCGCCATGAAATTTGGTTGCGTTCCCAAAGCCGCCTGTTTAGCCTTCCCCACCCAGAACACCCACGGTTATGAAATTGCCCATTTAGGCGCGATCGCCAACTGCATTACGATTCTAGAAACCTTTTGTCAACTGCCGATGTAGCTTCGGTTGTCCCCCACAATCTCTTAAAATTGAAGCGTTGACTGCTAATTTTGAGAGTGATAAGCACGTATGCCCAAACTTGTTGCTGATGTGATGACCCGCGATCCGGTGGTGGTGAACCCCAAAGCCACCCTCCAGCAAGCCATTAACACCCTCGCCGAACATCGCATTAGCGGGCTTCCGGTGGTCGAAGAAGGCAAGTTAATCGGCGTAATCTCCGAAAGTGACCTGCTCTGGCAAGAAACGGGAGTGACGCCACCGCCTTATATTATGCTGCTCGATAGCGTAATTTTTCTGCAAAATCCCGCCACCTATGAAAAAGACTTGCACAAAGCAATGGGGTTAACCGTGGCAGAGGTGATGAGCGATCGCCCCATTACGATTGAAGTCGATCGACCCTTAAAAGATGCAGCCAAGCTGATGCACGAACGGAATATTCGCCGCCTTCCGGTACTCGATGAAGCGGGAACTTTAGTCGGAATTCTCACCCGTGGCGATATTATTCGCTCAATGGTTAAAGCTTAGTCAGCATTTTGTTTAAGCAACCTCTTTAAGGGAAACATCATAAAAAAAGCATGAGCGTTACACCTGAGTCAGTTCAACAATTATTAAGTTCGGATGATTATGGCGATCGCTTGCGGGGAGTGAACCAACTGCGCGAACTCGATCCGGCGATCGCGTTTGAGATGATTCAACCCGCAACAAATGACCCCAATGTCAGAGTCCGCTATGCGGCTGTCAGTCAGGTTTCTAGCCTAGGCGAACAAGATCGACAAGTGGCTTTAGAACTGTTGCGCGATCGCCTCCTCAACGATCCTGAAGCCGATGTCAAAGCCGCTGCCGCCGACTCCCTCGGCGCACTCCACTTAACCGAAGCCTATCCCGAACTCGAACAAATCTATCAAGAGAGTTCTGAGTGGTTGGTGAAATTTAGCATTCTCGCTGCATTAGGCGAACTGGGAGACTTGCGGGCGTTCGATCTGCTCAAACAAGGCTTAAGCGCTTCAACCGAACTCGAACAAACCGCCGCCATTAGCGCATTAGGCGAACTTGGAGATCCCCGCGCCGTCTCCCTACTCATCCCCTTTGCAACCAACCCAGACTGGCAAATTCGCTATCGGGTGGTGCAAGCGCTGCATCGCTTAGGCACCTCAGAAGCACAGACAACTTTAGAACAACTCACCCGCGATGAGGTGGCACAAGTCGCCCAAGAAGCCAAAAATAGCTTAAGCACGATGTAAAAAATCGCTTAATTACTTTTTCCCTAGAGGCGTTCCCTCAAGAACGTCTCTCCCTTCTGCGAGAGGAGTGTCAACTACCTCTTTTGTGCGTGCGAGGGGATCTGGAGAAGGTTCAGGGAAAAACCAGTTCAGTTAATTTTTTCAGCCGTGGGTAGTATCCTAAGTTTCGATAGAGTCCAGATCGTGAGGAGAAGCAATGCAAGAGCAGCCGGATTTGATCGCTAAAGCGTATACTGCCCTAGAGCAATCTGTTTTTTACTTTCAAAATCGTCCCATTGGTACCGTAGCCGCTTGCGATCCGGATGTGGAGTCGCTGAATTACGATCAATGTTTTATTCGCGATTTTGTCTCTTCTGCCCTCGTATTTTTAATTCGCGGACAAAATGAGATCGTCCAGAATTTTCTAGAGAAAACCCTGCGCTTGCAAGTCAAAGAAAGACAGTTTGACTTCTTTCAACCCGGTTTTGGCTTAATGCCTGCTAGCTTTAAGGTGACTACCGAAAATGGCGAACAAATCTTAAAAGCAGATTTTGGCGATCGCGCTATTGGTCGAGTCACCCCTGTAGACTCAAGTTTATGGTGGCTAATTATGCTGCGGGCTTATGTGAAAGCCACAGGAGATATAGGTTTAGCCCATCGCCCCGACTTTCAACGGGGAATTCGCCTCATTTTAGATTTATGCTTAGTGTCGCGCTTCGATATTTACCCAACCCTACTGGTTCCCGATGGCGCGTGCATGATCGATCGTCGCTTGGGAATAGCGGGACATCCTCTAGAAATTCAATCCCTATTCTACGCAGCCTTGCGCTCTGCACAGGAATTATTTCTGGTTAATGAAGAAAATAAATCGTTCCTGCAAGCCGTTAATACCCGTTTGGTTCCCCTCGCCCGACATATTCGCGAAGAATATTGGTTAGATAACTATCGCCTTAACGAAATTTATCGCTATCGCGTTGAAGAATACGGCGAAGAAGCCCTCAATCAATATAATATTTATTCTGAATCCATTCCCTTTGATTGGCTCTCTAAATGGTTGCCCCCGACGGGCGGTTATTTAGCCGGAAATTTAGGCCCTTCTCAACTCGATTGTCGCTTCTTTACCCTAGGGAATTTGATGGCGATTATTGCCGATTTAGCGAGCGTACCGCAATCGCAAGCCATTATGGAATTAATTACCTATCGTTGGGACGATCTGGTGGCTGAAATGCCCTTGAAATTATGCTATCCCGCCTTAGACGATCGCGAGTGGCAACTGCTGACGGGGTGCGATCCTAAAAATCGGGCTTGGTCTTACCATAATGGCGGAAGTTGGCCCGTTTTGCTGTGGATGTTTGTCGCCGCCGCGATTAAAACGGGGCGAGAAGAATTAGCTCATCAAGCCATTGAAATTGCCGAACAACGCTTGCTGGTTGACGGTTGGCCGGAATACTATGATGGCAAAAATGGTCGGTTAATTGGTAAGGAAGCGCGGAAGTTTCAAACTTGGACGATTACAGGCTACTTGCTCGCTAAAGAGTTAATGGCAAAACCCGATGCTCTCAAGCTAATTAGTTTTCTGGATTAAACCGATCGCCTTTAAAGAAACTTCATCAAAAGTTCACAGAAGTTGCAAAATAGCCTCTGTACAAAGTTAGATTTTTCTTCAAAAAGGTCAAATTTCTAACGCGATGACTCAAACTTCCGGTTGTAGTCTTTTGATTGGGAATCGAGTAAAATAATCTGTCAGTTTATCGCCATTACAAACTGGCAATCAACCTAGGCTAGAGGGCTTGAGACAACCGCTATGGAGAAACAACCATTGCACGGGCAACGCCAAAAATTATCGCTTTTGACCAGCCTTGTCAGTATTGCTACACTTTTAGGCAGCCTGCAAGTTAGTGCGATCGCCTCAACTCCAACAGTCACCCTAAACGAATCTTTATTCGCTGTTGAAGAACCCCAACTTCCTCCCATCGGCGAACCCGCTAGCTTTTTGCCATCCGTTACCGAACAACTGCGCCTTGTGATTAAACTTGGAGAAAGACGCGTTCGCGTTTACCAAGGCGAACAACTCAAAACCACCTATCCCATCGCCGTGGGTAAACCCGGTTGGGAAACCCCAGTCGGCAGCTATACAGTAATGCAAATGGTGGAAAATCCCTATTGGGAACACCCCTGGACGGGAGAAGTATTTAAACCTGGCCCCGATAACCCGTTAGGATCTCATTGGATTGGTTTTTGGACAGATGGTAACAACTATATCGGCTTCCACGGAACCCCCAACGAAGATTCCGTAGGTCAACCCGCCTCCCACGGCTGCATACGGATGTATAACCAAGATATCTTAGCCCTCTTTTCTATGGTAGAAATGGGAACGCCCGTGATCGTCGAACCATAAAAGAGGATGGGGGGAAGAAGGGAGTTGGGAGTTAGGAGTTGGGGGTTGGGGAAGAAGAAGGGAGTTGGGAGTTAGGAGTTGGGGGTTGGGGAGAAGAAGGGGTAAATACTGACTGACTACCATGCTTCTCGGAACACCGCTGCTTGGTGTGCAAGCTACGGAACTTGGAACTTTGCACTCTTTTCCCACTCAGCACTCTCCTTCCTCTATCCCAACCGTGCAGACATACAGCATTTTTCAGGTTCGTGAAGTACACTTTCTTCAAAGTCCCCCTTACTAAGGGGGATTTAGGGGGATCGTGCCGTATCTCATCCAATCAAAAAACGCTATAAGTCTTCTAGCATTGTTCTACAAAGTTTTGATCCTCCCTACCCCTCCTCGAAAAGAGGGAAGAACCGCAGTCAAAGTCCCTTTTTTAAGAGCGCAGCGGCGCGTTATCGTTGGGATTTAGGGGAATCTCACCTAAATTTGGGACTCAGACACCAGATATATATATACGGTAGCCCTCTCTCCTCTTCCCCAATTCCTAACTCCCAACCCCCTTCTTCCCCCATCTCCTAACTCCCAACTCCCAACCCCCTTCTTCCCCCAACTCCTAACTCCCAATTCCCAACCCCCTTCTTCCCCCCCAGAGACAGTGAAAGTTCAAGCTTATTTTCTACAACTGATATCGCGCAAAGATTATAGTGTGGCTCAACTGGTGCAAAAAGGAGAGCAACAGGGGTTTTCGCCGGATGAGATGCAAGAAGCGATCGCCTATTTGCAAGAGCTAGGCTACCAGTCCGATCGGCGTTTAGTCGAGCAAATTATCCAAACCGGACTTAACAAGTATGGTAAAGCTGTCCTCAAGCGCAAATGCTACAGCAAAGGACTCGATCCTGTCCTATTTGAGCAAGTCTGGCAAGAAAGCGCTATCGATACAGACGTGCAAGAATTAGACGAACTCAAAGCCAAAATTCAGCGCAAATACCACATCGAGGACTTTGCGGACTTAGAACCCAAAACTTACCGCAAAGTGTGCCAGTATTTGCAATATCGGGGGTTTCATCCCCGCGAGGTTCTAGACGCCTGGAACGATTAAAAGCGATAATTGCGATCGCTAATCCAAAGACTCACGGGAACAGCCCGCCCTCGCTCATCAACCTTCACTTCTACCCGAAACGGTCTATCCTCGCTTAACTGCGCCGCCGAAATATCGTGATTAATCTGTTGGCGCTGGTCTTCTGGCATATAGTAGGTTTCTAGACCATACTTAATTTGAGCGTAATTAAAATAGCCCTTGATCGCCACCTGATTGGGATTGAGTTGAGAAGGACGGTTGCGGCTGACTTGTACGGGTTTCCAAGGTAAAGGTTCCGCATTAGCGGCTTCTGGCGTTTCCGGTTCTTCTAACACCACATAAAAACTCGTCCCTGGCGCGGGAAAGCTTTCATTGCTATTGGGTTCTTCTAACAGTTCTTTCCAACCTGGAAGGGCTTGTAGCGTATCCCAGCGGGAAATATCGTAACTGAGGGTTTGAGAATAGCCCCGCAGCAAGTCGTAAGGATCGACGGGCATTGTTTGCAAGATAACCGTTTTACCCATCAAATGGGTATAGACGGCTTGGGCGGGTACCGAAATAATCAAAGCAGCTTGAAACACAAAAGGCAACCACAACCGCCAACTCGGTAATAGCTTGCGCGAGGGGCGCGTTGCTGTAATATTGGGGTTCAGCGTTGAGTTTTCCAAAGGGTCTGTATTGGATGGTAACGTCATATCCTTTCCTCCTGAGACGGTGCCCGATGGGTGAGGTAGCGTTCAAACCACAAACCCGCAGCAATCACGCCTACCCCACATAATACAAAGACTAACGATTTAAACAAAAGTGCGGTGTTGTATTCCAACATGCGGCTGAGAATTTGGAGGGTGAGAAGTACCATTCCGCCCCAAAAGGTATCGCGTCGCCCCAAGGCTAGCCCAATCCGAATTAAACCCGCCGCTAGCAAGAATAATTGCACGTTAAAGATAAAGGTTGCCACGACTGGGATCGGTTCAACCCGCAAATGCCAGAGTAAGGTAGCCCCTGAAACCAGAATAAACCCGGCAATGACAGCGGTTGTCAGTTCTAACCCCCAAAAGCGCTTAGGTTTCCAGCGGGGGCGGATCAACTGCGTCCATTTCCAGAGGGTGAGGAGAGACAAAAAGCCGATATCGATGAGGGGGGAAGCGCTAGAGAGGCGGTTTTCAGCGGAATAGAAGCCGACAAAGAAGTTCCAAAACCAGTGAAACGAACACCAGTAGAAGAAGATGCTGAAAAAGAAAATGGCTAGGGTACGGGCGAGGGGTTGAAACAGGCGACTGCTGACTCTCGGCCACAGCAAGTCATCATATCCCCATAAGAGGGCGGGGGGAAGGGTACAGGCGATCGCAGTAATGGCTCCCGGATCTAGGTTAATCTGTTGTAAGACGGAGAGGTTGAGGCTAAAAGCTGGGATCAGCGCGATCGCTCCTAAAACAAAGATGGCGCGCGACTGACACCAATAGGCTAACGGAATAAACAGCAAGCTGGCCACCAGAGGCATGTGTTCTATGAGCGATCGCAACCAGGTGAACTCCCCCGGCATAAACAACTCCCCAACGCCCTGCCAGTAGCCCAGCAACAGCAATAAAATTGCCATCACCCCTAAAGAGGTCATTTGCAGGCTATAAGCCATTGCAATGACGCCTAAACCCCAAACCAGAAATAACTCGTAAACCGGGCCGCTGAGGTGGAACATCTGCGACATCAACCCCAAGTTCGCCCCCAAAATCAGCGCCCCCAGGAGTAACAAGCCTTGTCCCAAGCGATGCTGCCAAGACTGCTGCGAATATCGCCACAGGTAAAACCCCGCAATATTCACCCCTGCAAATAAGCTGAGGAGTAACAGCGTTTTGACTTCTCTAGACCAAGCCTGCCAATTCGCCGCCACAAACGTAATCGCACCCAACCCTAAAAGAATGCCCCCCAAGCCCAGCAGAACAGCCACAAAACGGTTACTCGCCGCCGTTTCTAAGCTATCTAACTGGTAACGTTCGGCAAGTTGATCGTAGAAAGCCGGATCGATCAGACCCTCCGCCAACCACAGTTTCATCTCTTGACGGAGTTGGCGACGAAATTTATCTGAAACCATCTTAAAGCCAGGGATGTTTCGGTAGGAAATGATATTGTCAGTGTAATCACCTCTTTACTTAGAGATCGAAACTGACCCCGCAAAAATCGCAATTTTCTTCACGTTTCCCTATCCTATCTTCTCGCGCCTTCCGATCCTCGATTCGAGTTGGCATTGCGGTTGTTTGTGGGTTTGGGATTCACCGCCGGGATCTCTTCGGTATAGAGTTGCTGGCGACCGTTGCGGATCACCCGTAACATCTCCGTTAAACGGTCTTCCATTTCGCGCAAGACCCCATCAGCGTAGTCATCGGCCTCTTGTTGCATCGCCTCGCACTCTTGAATAGCCGCCCGTCGCATATCTTCAAGTTCTTGCTGGGCCATCTCTTGAATGCGTTCAATTTCTGCCAGGGTACTCGCTTTGGCTGCATCGCACTCCTGTTGCACGCGATGGCGAATTTGTTGGGCTTCCAGTTTCGCCTGCTGCACCAGCGTCATTTCATCTAAAATATCTGCCGCTTGCTGTTCGGCCGCTAAAATCAACTCTTGAGCATATTCTTTGGCAGCAAGGATAATTTCATCGCGTTGTTCGACCACCTGCACCGCTTGGTCAAACGCTTTGGGCAGATTAAACTGTACCAGTTCGATTTGATCGAGCAGCGAATCCTCATCAACCAGCGTATAGCGGGTAAAGGGAACTCTTAAACTGCCATATACAATCATCTCCTTGAGTCGTTCGAGTTCTCCTTGAACATCGAAATCTCCGACTCTAGCCGGATCGCGTTCTGAGACTCCTGTGAGGGAGACTTCAGCGGGATCGTTCTGTCCGTCGGATTCTGGGTCGTTGCGGGAGGGGTCTTGGCGTAACATCGGTAGATTTCTTCAGCAACATGTTTGGGAACAAGATGATCGACGGAACCACCAAACTTGGCAATCTCCTTGACTAGGCTACTGCTCAAAAAGCTGTACTCGTTGGAGGTTGCCAAGAAAACCGTCTCAATTTCCTCGGAGAGGGTTTTGTTGGTATGAGCCATTTGTAGCTCTTTTTCAAAGTCGGATAAGACTCGCAAACCTCGGAGCAATACTTGAGCTTGCCGCGATCGCGCATACTCCACCGTCAAACCATCATAGCTGTCTACTTGCAAATTGGGCAGATGTCGAGTGGAAGTGCGAATTTGCTGGACGCGTTCGGAAACCGTAAACAAAGGCGACTTACTGGGGTTTCGCATCACCACAACAATCACCTGCTCAAACAGGCGACACGAGCGTTGAATAATATCGAGATGCCCCAAGGTAATCGGATCGAAGCTACCAGGATAAATTGCAAGCACAGCACTATATACGAGAGCGTTATCTCGGCATTATAGGCCGGGGAGTGGAGGATGGGGGAAGAAGGGAATTGGGAGTTGGGAGTTGGGGGTTTGGGAAGAAGGGAGTTGGGGAAGAAGAGGATGGGGGAAGAAGGGAATTGGGAGTTGGGAGTTGGGAGTTAGGGGTTGGGGAAGAAGAGGATGGGGAGGTGGGGAGATGGGGAGGTGGGGGATGAGAAACTTAAAATGGGTTGCAGGCTTCTTAGTGTTCAGTGTTGCATAGTACGCTTAACATCGTGGTTTTGAGTGTAACGGCTGATGTTTCAAAAACTTTGCTCGCTGGCGGTAGTGGGAGCGATCGCAATGACAGCTCCAGCATGGGCCCAACAACCTTTATTTGTAGCGTATCCTCCTAATAACCACCAAACAACGGCCCCGCAAATCTTTTTAATTGGCACAGCAGCGCCAGAAGGAGAGGTTTTCGTTAATGGTCAGCCCATTCCGCGCAGTCCGGCGGGCCACTTTGCGCCGAGTTTTCCCTTGCAACTGGGGGAAAATGTATTTACCTTGCGCCACCAAAATCAAGAACTGCAAATTCGGGTAACGCGCAATTCCGATTTACCTCCGGCTCCGGTGGGGGTGGCATTTGCGGAAAATTCTTTGCAACCGTCGGTGGATGTAGCGCGAATGCCTGGGGATAGAGTTTGTTTTAGCGCGATCGCACCTCCACGCGCCACCGTTTCCGTCCAACTCGCCAACCAAACCATTCCCCTCTCTCCTCAACCTCTCGTTACCCTCCCCCCCAACTCAGCCGTTCTCACGGGTGAAAATCAACCCACCCCCGTAGAGGCCAATCGCTACCAAGGTTGCACCCTCACCCCCAATACTGCAACCCCGCTCAATTTAGGTCAACCCCAATTTCGCCTTTCCCTGAACGGTCAAACCATTACCCAAACCGCACCGGGAAGCATTCAGGTTTTGAGTCCCACTCCATTTGAAATTGCTGAAGTCACCGCCGCCTCTGGAACGGCGCGGACTGGCCCTGGAACGGACTATTCTCGTTTAACCCCTTTACCCCCCGGCACCCAAGCCGCCATTACTGGACGCGAAGGAGACTGGCTGAGACTCGATTATGGGGCCTGGATTCGCAGCAACGAAACCCGGATTATTAATAGTGCAATTCCTCCCCGTTCTTTGATTCGTAGCGTTCGCGCTCAACAAGTCCCAGGCTGGACGGAGATTCGCTTCCCCTTACAGACTCCGGTTCCGGTGAGTATCGATCAAGGGGACAGACATTTAACGCTGAATCTTTATAACACGACAGCGCAAACAGATGTGATTCGCTTAGATGACGATCCGATTATTGCTCGTTTAGATTGGCAGCAGGTTTCACCCGATCGCATTCAATACCGTTTCAATCTCAAGTCAGCGCAACAATGGGGTTATAAGGTGAGGTATGAGGGAACCACGTTAGTCTTATCTTTGCGCCATCCCCCAACCTTGAGCAGAAATCGCCGCCAACCCTTATCGGGGATGACGATTTTAATCGATCCGGGACATGGTAGCGACGAAGATTTAGGCGCGCGCGGGCCAACAGGTTATCCCGAAAAGGATGTAACGTTAATTGTCTCAAAACTTTTGCGCGATCGCCTCATCGAACGCGGCGCGCAAGTGGTGATGACGCGGGAAGGCGACGATGACCTTTATCCCCAGGATCGGGTAGATGTCATTGAACAAACAGAACCCCATCTCGCATTAAGCGTTCATTACAACGCCCTTCCCGACCAAGGCGACGCCCTGAATACAGCCGGGGTGGGTATGTTTTGGTACCATCCCCAGGCGCACAGCCTATCTGTATTTTTGCATAACTATTTGGTCAATCGGCTGCGGCGGCCTTCCTATGGCGTTTTTTGGAATAACCTAGCGCTAACCCGTCCCACAGTTGCGCCTTCAGTCCTGCTGGAGTTGGGTTTTATGATTAATCCGGTTGAGTTTGAATGGATTGTTAACCCCCAAGAACAGCAACGGCTAGCAACAGCATTAGCAGACGCTGTTGTGGAGTGGGTGAGAACGACGCAACCCTAGCAAGAGGGTGGGGGAAAGAAGGGAGTTGGGAGTTGGGAGTTAGGGGTTAGGGAAGAGGGGAGTTGGGAGTTGGGAGTTAGGGGTTAGGGAAGAGGGGAGTTGGGAGTTGGGAGTTAGGGGTTGGGGAAGAAGAGATAGAAAAACTTGGTAACTATTAACTCAGCACTGTCTTCCCACTCAGCACACCGCTACGCACCAAGAACCGCGCAACAGCACTTTCTACTCACCACTAAGAAATCCTCCTATCCCCCCATCCTTTTCTCACTCAGCACTCACTTCCCCCCATCGTATTTTTTAAATAATGTATTTTTCATCCGGATTTAATAAAGTCCTTAAAGGGCTGTCTTGCTGCTAGTCGAACTTAGAAACGTAGAAAATACGTTATTAGTCTATCTGGCGTCTTCTGCACCTTGACACCTTGGCAACTGGAACAATCCGCTATTAATTGTCTAAAAGATTTTTCCTAGAACAAGGAACCTTTTAGTAGGGAACTCCCGTCTCCAAAGGTATGAGATTTGCACGTCATCAGTCTGACACTTGAGGAACTAGACTACTCAATTCTCCAGATTCAGTGCGTCTCGCAAACAATTAAATCATCAACATTCTGTAAGGGGTTATCCCTCCTTAGTGTCGTAAATCTCGATTCTGAATTTCTCTATTGCCATGAAAACTTCCCTACCTATTCGCCTAGCTGCTCTTGCCACTGCTGCGGTATCTACTTTCAGTTTAGTCCCGGCTGCTGAT
Organism: Desertifilum tharense IPPAS B-1220; assembly: GCF_001746915.1. Classification (NCBI taxonomy): domain Bacteria; kingdom Bacillati; phylum Cyanobacteriota; class Cyanophyceae; order Desertifilales; family Desertifilaceae; genus Desertifilum; species Desertifilum tharense. The sequence goes on along the minus strand of NZ_MJGC01000099.1, from coordinate 140,129 downwards.
GCTTATACTTTTGGTCAACAAGAAGTCGATCAAAATAAATTTGTAGCAGTTGCCGCCCCCATTGGACAAGGGGATGCTCACCAATTATTAGTTCTAGAACAACAATCTACCGCACGGGCTTGTTGGAACGAACAAACCGGGACGCCGACTCGCATCGATCCCTTACTCGCTAATTTTGACTTTACAGGAATTTGCGGTCGCAGCACTGATAGTAATGGCTATTCAATTCGCGTTGCAGGTCAAGATTTAGGCGTACAATATAGTCTGCGAACCGTGCATCGCAATAATGATATTTTATTAGTGGGTTCGCCGATGAACCGCAATAATCCCGAACTAATTATTGGTCGCACAAAAGGCATTACTCGCGATTTTGCTAAAATTGAACTCAACAACGGTTGGCGCTTTGCCAAACGGACTTATAACGGTCAACCTCTCGGTCACGTTTACATTACCAGCGATTTAGACTTAGCGGCTTTAGCTAATCCTGGCACTGGCGGTAACACGGGTGGCAATACGGGCGGTAATACGGGGGGCAACACAGGGGGCAACACGGGCGGTAATACCGGAACCACCCCAGTTTTCCGAGATATCGCCAATGATATCTATGCTAAGGAAATCAATGCAGCCGTCAATATGGGATTTGTGGCAGGTTTTGCTGAAGATAGCACCTTCCGCCCAGCCAATGCCTTAACTCGCGAACAAGTGGTTTCAATGGTGATTGAAGCGCTGCAACGGATGCCCAATGCTAACCTTAATGTTCCCACTTCCGTTCCCGGTCGTCCTTATCCCGATGTGGAAGCAGGTCGTTGGAGTGCTGCTAAGATTCAATGGGCGAAGGACAATAACATTATTAGCGGTTACACCGATGGCCGGTTCCGCCCGCAACAAGAAGTGACTCGTGCAGAGTTGATGGCAATTCAACGTCGGGCTGCTGAATTTGGTAAGTCTATGCGCGGTTTGAATCCTCAAGTCACGCCGAAGCAACCCACCGTCCAATTCTCGGATATTCAAAATCACTGGGCAGCCTCGTTAATTACCCAAATGTCTGGTTATTGTGCAGTTGCGTCTCCGCTGAACGAAGCTGGCACTCGCTTTGCACCGAATGAGTCTGCACGTCGCAACTATGCAGCAGCTTCAACGCTGAGAATGCTAACTTGCGTAAATGCTGAAACCAACGCAACCGCTAGCAATCCTCAATAGTGCATCCAGGCGGTTTCCTTCTCAGAAACCGCGCTGATTTCCCCAGTCGTCGTTCTCAAATGCTCCATACTCAAGGTGAGTCCGGTTAAATAGGATTCACCTTGTTTTTTTGCGTGTTGGTAGACTCGCATCTTGCCCCGGTTTCTCAGGTCTTACTCAGGATGGTGCAAGATGTCAATCTAAGATTTCGACAATGCCTTGCAAGCCGTCAATCCGCACGCGCTGTCCGGTTTTGAGGAGGCGAGTTGCATCGTGAATATCCATAACGGCGGGGATGCCGTACTCTCTAGCAACGATCGCGCCATGCGAAAGTCTCCCCCCAACTTCGGCAATTAAGCCTCCTGCACGGGCGAGTAAGGGCGACCAGCCAGCATCGGTGTAAGGGACAACTAAAATCGTTTGTTGGGTAATTTCCGGCAGGGTTTGCAAGTTCAAGACAATTTGGACGTTGCCTTCGACTTGTCCCGCGCTGGCCCCAATTCCCTGTAAGGTCTGAGGATTAACGGTGGGGGTGGTGGAAAATAAATGAATAGAGGGCGCATTGCCATAAACGACGGGCGGAACGTTGGGGAGTTTGGTTTCTTTTTTAAACTGGGCTTTGCGTTGGGCAATGAGTGCTAAGAGGTTATGGCTGAGTTCGGGATCGGAGTCGCTAATTAGGCGGCGAATTTCACCGAAGTTGAGAAAGAAAATATCGCCGGAGGTTTCGAGTTTGCGACTCTCGATCCACTGTTGTTCTATGGCGATAAAACTCCAACGCAGTTCGGCTAGCAAGCGGTTGTAGACTTGAGCAACTTTACCTTTCAGGTTGAGGCGACTCTGGACGAGTTGAACTTTGATGCGTTGGGCGGAGTAACGGTGAATTTGGGGTTGCTGGAGATTGGCGATTAAGAGGACAAATTGCGATCGCACTGGGCGCGGATCTTCTTTCCACCGAGGAATGGCGATATCGGTAGCCACTTCGCTGAGATAGCCGTAGGTTTCTAAAAACTGGTCAAATTGTTCAACCACGGTTTGCCCGTCGGGAACTTCAGATAAGGCCCCAAAGATGGTTTGCGGGGTGAGGGTATCGAGTTCGGGTAACAGGTGACGGGCGGCGGTGGCAATTTCGCTAAGGCGTAACAAGGCTTCGATTTCGGGAAGTTGGGTGGTATCGAGGTCTTTATCTTTAACCTTCAGGGCGGCTTGCCGAACCGCTAGGCTCAGGGGGGTTAAAATGCTGTAGTAGGTTGCCCGTTTGAGAACGTCTAGAACCACTTCAATGCGGTCTAGGAGTTGTCGGGGGTTCAGGGTAGCGCGATCGCTCGCAAGGGCATTGTAAGGGTTATTGGGAGAGTCTGTATCTAGGGGGCGGTCGGTTTGGAGCTGCAACTGAAACAGCAGCGGGCCAAACATTTGCCGATCGTCTTGTTCAAAGTTTTGTTCGAGCAACCATTCTTCTCGCAAGAGGCGCAACAAGCCGGGAATTTGCCGCAAGGTGCTGAGGAGGGGCGGTTTGGTAAATTTTGCTCCCCGCGTCAGAAATTCTAGGCTTTCTGGGGGTAAGCCCATTTTCAGAAAAATTTCGCCTAACAGCGAGGCGTTAAAGTAGGCGCGGGAGAAGTGCAAAGTAGCGGTTTGATTGAAGTTAAGATTGCTAACGCGATCGCCTAAAACGATTCTAAAAATATCGCCCCAGACGCCGCAGGTGAGGGGACGGTTGATCGACCAAGTGAGGGGGCGAATGGTACCGGGGATGACTTCAGCGGCAATTTTGCGCGTCCAGATGGGTAAAGCGGTGACGATTGGACGGGCTTGTAAAATCCAGATTTGTTGACCATCATAGGTCCATTCCACGTCCTGGGGCACGCCGCGATCGCGTTCTTCAAGTTGGCGCGCTAACTGGGCAACTTCTTCAATCAGGTGAGGGGGGACATCCCCAGTTGAGGCGGAGGTGAGGCGGGTTTCGCTGGCGGTGACGAGGATGCGAAACTGTTCTGGGGTGAATTGCCCAGAAACGACGCGTTCTGCATCTCCGGGTAAGGCTTCGACTAAAACTTCTTCGCTTTGTTGATTCACCGGATCGCGACTAAAGGCAACGCCAGAAAAGACGCCTTTAATTTGCTGTTGGACTAGAACGCCCATGCCTTTTTGGGGGAGGTTGCGCGTTTCCCGATAGGCGATCGCGTTGGGCAAGTTGTAGGCATTTAAGCAGGTGATAATCGCCTGTCTGAGGCGATCGCTATTCGTAATATTGGCGATGCTTTTATATTGCCCGGCCGCCGATCCAAATAAACTATCTTCGCCAATGGCAGACGAACGCACAATTAAAGGGCGTTCCCCAGAGGGTTGTAAGGCTTCAATTAATGGTTCTAAATCGTCACCGGCGGGCAGTACCCATCCCGACGGCACGGCATAACCCTGGCGCTTGAGGTGCGAGAGGGTAGCGGCTTTTTCGCCTACCTGAGAGGCGTCCAAGCGGTTATCCAGGGAGAGCAAGGCGCGATCTCCTCTAAAAAAACGAAACACAGCTTTGTTTTCTTCCTTACCTTGTGCAGGCGAGAGGTCTAGATCGTCGGGAATCTGGTGATAAATCCAGGCTAAAAGCAGGCTTAACCCCATTGCGGCGATCGCCCGCAGTTGTTGATAGGGGTAAAGCAAAATAATGACGACGGGTAACAAGACTAAAACGCCAAGGCGTCCAAGTTTGCGTTCCCGCAAAATTGTAAAGCTAATTCCCCCAATCGCCAAAACTAATCCGGCAACCACTGGATCGTGAACGGCGACACCCCAAACTACGTTAGTGGTTCCTGCCCCTTTTCCCCACAGATATCGACCCATCACCAGGGCGATTAAAGCAACCAGTTCCCAAGCTAATTGTCCCGGAAAGAGCGATCGCGCCAGCAAAACGGCGGCAATTCCCTTAAAAGCTTCGGAGGCAACGGCGAGTATCCCCATCCAGTTTCCGCCCTGATAAAAGGCGGCAGACACTGAAATATTGCCCGTTCCCTGTTGCGCTAGCGGGCGTCTAAATCGAGCATAGAAAATCCAGTTAATCAGGGGCAACCCACCGAGTAAGGGACACGCGATCAGCAGGATGGCAACTCGCAGCCAACTGTCTAATATCCCAATTTCCATCGGTATTGCCATTACTATTGCCCCCTGAGATCTTACTTTCCTGGCAAACAAGGTTTGAGTGCGAAGCCTGTATTGGCTGATAGGTTCACATGACAAGAATATTCGATCGAACCGCCGCCGCCCCCGCGATTATTGCGGATTCGGTTTCCCGTTCCCCCGGCTGAGGCTCGCGCTAAGATGCTGTCATCGATCTGATTATTCTCAATGATGACGTTGCTCATCGGGCTGGGGTGATTGTTAGTATCGGCATTCACGTAAATGAGGGGCGTGTCTGTGACGTTGGCACGCAGTTGATTGTCTGCGATGGTCACGTTGTCCATGACGGGCGTTTTATAGAAACCAATATAGGAGTTTCCTTGATTTTGGCGCACAATTGCCCCTTGAATGCTGGTACCGCCACAACATTCTTGAATGAGGATACCTTCTCCATCAACGCTCCAATATTTGGTATCCATCACCTGATGGCGGTAGACTTCGTATTGATTGCCCTCAACGCGCACGTCCCAACCCGACCAATCAATGGCTCGATTTTCGTAGGTGACAGCGCCTCTGGGTTCTCTTAACCCGGTTGGATCGGTCCACCATTGTTTGTTGCGGCGATCGCGAATTTGGTTATCTTTAATCAGCAAACCTTGTCCGGCGGCATGAATGGCAACGCGCATTTCATGGTAAACCCAGTTATCGAGGATGGCGATCCCTTGGCGAAATAATCCGGGTTGAGTTTGGGGGGTTTCGGCCCAACCAAATTTACCGCTCCGATTGACGACAATGCCGTAGTGATTAGCATAGTTAAAGGGAACGCGATCGCCTCTATCGTAGGTAATGATTTGTTCGCCCCTTAAGGGTTTAATCCGATATCCCGGTTGTTCGTAATTATCGGTAATCGCATCATTGAGTCGATTATTTGCCACCAGGACATTTTCGTAGGCGGTAATTTTGATATTGGCACTAAAGCGATCGCTATAGCGCAGCCACCCCGGTTGAAAACTGCGATCGGGAACGCCTGCTTCGGGTTCGGCAACATTATTGCTACGAACGCCAAACACTACAATATTACGATTCTGAGCGCGTTCGATATCGGCCAGAAAGTAAATGGCGGCGCGATTGACATCAATATTGACAATCCCTAAATTGCGATCGCTGTTGGGGGAAGTCGTTAATATCTTTTTAAATGCGGTTTGATTGGGGGTGCCGTCTCCAGACAGGCGCGGCTGATACTCAGGAAACACAAACTTCGTCAGGGGTGCATATCCCTCAGATTTGGCTTGGCGCATTGCAGGGGTTTCGCCGCGAATCACTACCCCATCTCGCAGATAAAGGTCATCCTGAAACTGGTAGGTTCCCGCCGGGAAATAAACCACCCCTCCCCCATTGGCTGCGGCTGCATCCCGTGCTTTTTGAAATTGGGCGTCAACAGTCGCGCCCGAAAAATCTTGAATATTGTAAACGCAACGCCAGCGAATTGAATCCGTCCAAGCATACGTAGGATTACTGTAATCAGTCTGAATGGGATTATCGCTGGGGACGCCTGCGGGCTGAGGACAATTCGAGGTTGCAGCAGAGGGTCTGCTTTGAGCCACAACAGACGGCAAAACCTCGCCCACAGGTGCAGATTGAGGTAAAGAAAAGTAGTAAATTCCCACCACCAAGCTAAAAACGAAACCTGCAATACAGATCGATTGCAAGATGCGGGTTAATCGATGGAAGAAAAGTCTAGAACGCATACGCAACAAGGAGGTTCGACCGAGCGTGCGCGATCGCTTGTTCAACGCACTCCTCCACTCTAACTGCTGGCTAGCGTTTCTCCCAAGCTCAGTAAATTTCGGGGATTGGTCAACCAGTATGACAGCCGGTCAAACTTTTATACCCGAAATCGGGTCGCGATTCACCGTAATTTCCTCACCTTCTTCAGGCAGGACTCACGGAAACTTATTTTATTTCTTAAGTTAAAAATTGCACTTCCCCTAAGAAGCTTTACAGAGTTCTTGATAGGGTAGTCTCATCGGCTAAAGCACCTGTTTAAGCAGTTCCCTGACGCACTCAACAGTACAACACTCAGGATAATACTCATGAAACTTCTATCTGCCAAAGTCTTAATTGCAACTACAGCGATCGCCGTATGCGGTATAGTGACCAGCGGACAAAGCGCGATCGCAGGCACCCTGTATCAAGGCTGGAACTATGCTCAAGACTCCTTCAAAGATGGTACAGGCGGTAACGGTGCTTTTGAAATCTACGGGATTGCCGTTCACCAACAAGGCGACCAAATTACAGTCGGGATTAACGCGAATACAGGTGCAGGCGGCTGGTACGACAGAGTGAGCAGTCGGTTGCTAGATGGTCATATTGGTTGGGGCGACCTCATTTTTGACTTCTCTGGCGTTCAGTATGGCTTGCGCTTCGCGACCAAGAGCAACTCTGGCGTTTCCGAACTCGGCTTATACACAGGCATCACCACCAAAGACCTCACCGTAGAAAACGATGGGTGGGAATCGCTCCAAGCTCATAATAATGGAAGTGGCAAACATAACTCCTTGGGCGACTTCAAGTCCAGCGAGATGAGCTACTACACAGACAAGCGCAACGCACCTGTTGTCATGGCTTCGGGCACTAAAGTGGCCAACGACAACTTCCAAGCCCTGGGCAAAGCTGAGTTAGGCGCTTTAGGTCTAGATTTCTCTGGTGCATTCGGCGTTGCCAATAACATTTTAGGTTCTCAAACCTTTGGCTTCACCTTTACGCGGACTGCCGATATGCTCGGTGACTTCGTTGCCTCTCTATTCTTTGAATGCATTAATGACGGGATTGCGATTAAAGGCAACTTAGCTGAAAATCCTGTTATTCCTCAAACTGAAGTTCCCGAACCCACCAGCATTGTGAGTCTAGCTTTGATTGGACTGGCTTTATCGGGTGGTTTGAAAAAGCGGATGCAAGCTGCCTAGACCTAGCAGATTCTCCGTCTTAGACTAAGAATTTGGGAAAAGATTGGAAAACGTCTCTTCAATCGATTCTACCTAGCACGTTGCGATAGATAGCCCCAGTTAACGCGACGTAAGTCTCGAACCGATAACTCGCTTCTAAAAAATATCCAATTCTTGAGGTGCTTTTTAGCCAAGCCGCCACAAAAAAGCGCCCCTCAACGAAGCGCTGATTGCACGCACCTAAAAAATCTTGTATAGCTGTACTCAGTCAGGTTAGGACAACAGGTGAACTGCTCAAAGGATGAGACTCACTCGGTTTTAACACCGCTACGCACCAAGCAAGCTACAGCACTTTGCCATAACTTTAACCGGGCGGCCACTGCATAGCACGACCGCCTAGAATATGCAGGTGAAGATGATTAACCGTTTGACCGCCCTCTTCACCGCAATTAATCACAACGCGATAGCCATTATTTAACCCAACTTGTTCGGCGACGCGCTTAACCGTCAGCAATAAGTGACCCATTAAGGCATGATTTTGCGACTCTGCATCAGAGAGTTTAGCAATGGGTTCTTTAGGAATCACCAGAATATGAACTGGGGCCTGGGGGTTAACATCCTTAAAGGCTAAGGCTAGATTGTCTTCATAAACAATCTCTGCTGGAATTTCCCGCCGGATAATTTTGCTAAAGATAGTTTCTTGTGTAGTCATTGGGAATGCTTTGCTGATTTCCACCGTCAATCATATCGAACGGTGCATCGCCATGTTTGAATTCCCCTCCAGGTAGAGGAAAGCTTAATCTCAGAATGCCATCATCCCGATTAAAGATTGGCAACGGGCAAGGATGTGGTATGGCTTCGGTGAAGGAACTCATTCTACCAGGCAGCAAAAGCTCAGACTTCGATCGCGGTTCGCTCTTTTTTGTGGGGAATGCAACCGTTATTCTGCGTTACGCTGGATTGACGATTCTCACTGACCCCAATTTTCTGCACCAAGGTCAGCACGTTCATCTAGGTTATGGTATCCGTTCGGCGCGTCGAACCAACCCGGCGATTGAACTCGAAGACTTACCGCCGCTTGATTTAATTATTCTCTCGCATATGCACGAAGATCATTTCGATCGTGTTGTTGAGGAGAAACTAGATCGAGATTTACCGATTGTCACTACTCCCCACGCTACCGAAAAGTTACAAAAGAAGGGGTTTAGGGCAGTTCATGCGATCGCAACTTGGGAAACCCAGTCTGTTGTTAAGGGAGACACTCGCCTCAATATTACAGCCATGCCGGGAATTCATGGCCCCGGTATTCTCCAAGCCTTACTCCCACCTGTGATGGGTAGCTTGCTAGAGTTTCAAGACGCTACCGGACAGCAACGCTTCCGCATCTACATTAGCGGCGATACCTTAATTCACGCAGAATTTAAACAAATCCCCCAACGCTATCCTGAAATTGACTTAGCGCTGATTCATCTGGGGGGAACCAAGGTTTTCGGGGTCTTGCTAACGATGGATGCCAAACAAGGGGTAGAAGCAATCCAAATTATTTCTCCTGAAACGGCTATCCCCATTCACTACAACGATTACACGGTCATGAAGTCGCCCCTAGAAGACTTCATTAAAGCGGTAGAGGCTGCCGGCCTGCAAAATCGGGTGAAATACCTTCAACATGGGGATACTTATAACTTTGAGGTATCCCCCCGCTAACGTTTAGGCTTGCTTATGGGTAAACACTGCCGCTCTGTCCATTGTTTCTGTCATATAAGCAACGGCCATATCCTGGGAGTTGTAAGCCCATCCCACGCGCCCCTGGTTATCTAAAAGAATACAACCCGCCTCTCCTGTGACTTTGGAGGCTAATATTTCAATCACTTTTTGGGCTGCTTCCTCTGGGTGCTGATTGTCTGCGAGTAAATCTACCGCCGTCTTTGCCAGAACCACAGGGATAATTGATTCTCCATCCCCGGTTGTCGAACAAGCCCCTAGATGATTGTCTGCATATAAGCCGCTACCTACGATCGCAGAATCACCCACGCGGCCCGGTGGTTGGTTAATCAATCCTCCGGTTGAGGTTCCCGCCGCTAAGTTACCGTCCCCATCTATCGCAACACAACCCACTGTAGCCGGTCGATCGATAACGGCCCCTTCTTCTTCCCATTCTCGGCGTTGTTCGTCGCTAATCAGATCGCTTGGGGCGCACATATCGTCCCCATGTTCGGCGGCAAAGCGTTCTGCGCCCTTGCTGACGAGTAACATGGGTTTATCTTCCATTATCTTTCGCGCAACTGAGATGGGATGGCGAACGCCCTGAACGGCGGCGACTCCTCCCCAGGCTAAAGCGCTCCCTTCCATCATGGCAGCATCTAAGAAGACTTCTCCCTCGCTGTCTAGGGTTGCCCCAATACTGGCGTTGAAGGTGGGGTTATCTTCAAGAACGCGAATAGCGGCTTCAACAGCGTCTTTGGCACTCCCACCCCCTGTTAGTACGCTCCATCCGGCTTCGACTGCGGCCAAGCAGCCCGAAATATTGGCTTTGGCTTTGTCGTCTGAGATGGTTTTTGCTCCACCATGAACAACGATCGCTTTTGTCATTGCTCGCTCCTTGTGAATTTTGATAAAAGTTTTGTGAGTCTGCGTTAGGGAAACAAACGATTTAATTGCTTTTGCTCGATTGGCGATCGCGCTACGGATTGCATCCAATCACCAGCCTTTAAGCGTTATTTTTCATTCAATCACAGCGATCGCGCCCTTAAGGTTTGTCCTAGGAGAGAGATTGCGAGCAATCTTTAGAGCGATTTTGAATGAGCCAGTTTGTTCAAATTCAACAATAGTTTTAAGCATTAGAGATTTAAAATTAAAGCGGACGAAATGTCCGCTCTACAGATAATTCTAGATATCAGTGGCGATCCTAACTCTAACCTCAACCTTCTCCTCGCCCCAGAGTACGGGAAAGTTCCCAACTCCTTGAGGCTTGCTAGGTCGCTTTGAGGGGTGAATTGCTGCGATCGCAAAATTCAATGATGGGCGCGAGCCTCCCCAATCTGTTGTAGAGATTCCCGCTGTTGAGCTTGGGCAACCCATTGGGAGAGCGTCAGGGGGGCGTTGCTCGATGGCAGAGGCGTACTAGCAGGGGGCTGGGAGGTTTGGGGGCGCGTTGCAAAGAATCTAGGCCCTAAAATCAGCAAACCCAAGCTCAACCAGGTGAGGGGATGGTTGCCCTGTCCGTTTTCAAGGATCTCTTTGAGATGAAAGGTGAGAACTGATTTTTCTAGATGAATCAGAGACATAGAGCGTCTGACCGAGAAAGAAGAACTTGAGATTTAGCCTATCAAATTTTGCAGATTAATAGAAAAGACTTGCAATAATTCTTGCAAAATGGGGTGTGACTTTGCCCGATCGCTTCCTGGTTGGGTGGAGAACCTAGCGCGAGTCGAGTTGATGTTGGACGAGGGGGCGCAAGCTGTTCATTCCCGATGCGATCGCCGATCCATTATGGATCGCGGTGGCAACCAGCGGATTGAGTCCCATACTTGAGGCTAGACCGAGGGCGACTAAGTTGGGAATAACGACGAGCATGGTATTTTGGTCAATTAGGGCGCGGGTTTGGCGAGAGATGGCGATCGCCTCCAACAGATCCAGCAAGTTATTATTCATCAACACCACATCCGCCGTTTCCCGTGCAATCTCCGATCCCTTCTCAAACGATACCGACACATCTGCATAGGCAAGCGCCACCGAATCATTCAAGCCATCCCCCACAAACGCCACCGTGCGTCCGGCGCGATGCAAATCCCGTACCACCTTCGCCTTTTGCTCCGGGAACGCCTCTGCATAGACGTGATGGGGGGGAATTCCGAGTTCTTGGGCCACCTGAGCCGCTCGTTGGGCGCGATCGCCTGTCAGTAAATGTAACTCAATCCCATAATCGCGTTGCAGCGCTCCGATCAGGTTGCGGCTTTCAGGGCGGAGCGGATCGCGGTATTGAATCGCCCCTTGAAAATGGCGATCGCAGGCAACATAAATCAAGGATTGCCAGCAGTCTGCTTCCGTTGCCCGACCGTCTCCCCACTCCACCCCGGCTTGCTGCAAAAAGCGCTCGCTGCCAACCAGCACCTCTATGCCTTCCACTTGCGCCCGCACGCCCAAACCCACCTCATACGTCCATTCTCCCCGCACGGGAATTTCCAAATTTTGCGCTTTGACATGCTCAACGATCGCCTCCGCCACTGGATGGTTGAGACGCTGTTCCGCCGCCGCCGCCAGTTGCAGTATCCTCTGAGCCGATAAACCCGCCTCAACCGTTTGCACCCCCGCGATCGCGATCGTGCCTTGCGTCAGCGTTCCGGTTTTGTCAAAAACAATCGTATCCACCTCCGCCAACTGTTCTAAGGTGCGGCCGCTGCGGACTAACACCCCATGCCGCGTGGTGTGGCTCAATGCGCCCAAGAAAGCCGTCGGGATGGAAACGCGAATGCCCGTCACAAAATCTAACGTCAAAATCGCCGCCGCCCGCGCCGGATCGCGACTGGCCATCAGTACGATCGACGCCAGCAACAGGGACGGTAGAATCAAGCGATCGGCGAGTTTCTCGGCATAGTTCGCCATGCGCGTATCATGGACGGGTGCTTTTTGTAATAGCTCAATGCTGGCGGCGGCGCGGGTTTGGTTGCCCACGCGCTCGGCGCGGAGGTAAAGTTGTCCAGAACGCACCAAAGTTGAGGCAAAGACGCGCTCTCCCACCTGGCGGGCAACAGGCATAGCTTCCCCGGTGAGGCTTTGTTGATCGACAATAGCCGCCCCTTGAATCACCGTGCCATCTACCGGAATTTGTTCGCCGGGATAGACCACAACCGTATCGCCAACCTGGACGCGATCGCTCCTAACTTGCTGCGGGGGACTGTCGCCCGACTTCACCCAGGCAAAATGCCCGATGGCGTCCATTAAATTCGTCGTTTGAATTTCGGTAGAACGGGCGGTTTGTTCTCGGATAATATCCCCAAACTCATGCAGGGTAATCGTCAGGGCTGGTGTTAACAATTTACCCTGAGCGCCGCTCAAACTCAACGCCAACAAATCCAAACAGTCAATATTTAAGCGATGCTGTTCGATGGCGCTTTTCCAAGCCCGTTTCGCAACCGGAAAGGCGGCCGCCAATAGCGCGATCGCAGCCACCGGGCGCAGAAACGCCCACCGGGGGAACCGACAAACTAACGCCAGTAATGACGCTGTCAGCGGTAAGCGCAGGCTCGACCATTCCCCCTCATCGGAGGGTTCTAAACTTGCCTCAGTCGGCGACGCTTGCACCTCGGTTTCTACCTCTGGCTCAGGCAGTTCTCCACTCAGGCGGTCTAGGTAATCTAAGAGAAGATCGGGAAGTTGTTGCTCAATTGCCGATCCGGGCTGATACTGAATCAAGAGCGAACAAGCCGCTTGATTGATGCGGACGTAAACAATATCAGGAGTTTGTTCTAAATACCACTGCAATTTTTCAGCCCGACGGGGAGAGCTTCCCAGCCCAGGGATGCGAAACCGCACTCGCCCAATGGTGCGGTGAACAATTTGATAGCTATAACGGTAGCCGCCCTCATTCAGAGAGTCCCTATTGTACAAACCCTTAGCCTCACTAGTTTCTAACTCAGCATTAACATCCCCTCATCCCCCCCACCGTGTATACACATCTAGGGTACGAACCCTAAATCTAACTGAGATCCCCCTTTTTAAGGGGGACTTTGAATCCGGTTCCCCTCTTTTGTAAGCTACCGTGTATACACATCTAGGGTACGAACCCTAAATCCCCGCGCTGACGCGCCGCTGCGCTAGAAATAAGGGGGACTTTGAATCCGGTTCCCCCCTTTTGTAAGGGGGGCTAGGGGGGATCAAAACCTTGGAGAACAATACTAGAAGACTTATGTATACACGATAGCCACCCCCCCATCTCCCCATCTCCCCATCCCCCCATCTCCCCATCCCCCCATCCCCCCATCCCCCCATCTCCCCATCCCCCCATCCTCTTTACTCAGCAAATCACCCAACTGAACGAGGCTCACCCAACAGGAGTTCCGTTGGCATAAGCTTCTGGGGAATCTTCCTGGGCGGCGCGGTCTAAAATTTGCAATAGACTCATTCCCAGCTCTAATTCCGATACCCCCGCTCCGTCATAATGGATGACTAAAGAGGCCGCAGCCCGGTTAATGCGGATGCCTAAGACCCGTTCTTCTGCTTCTAAGAGCTTTTCTAGACGTTGGACGTAACGCGGATCGCTGACTAAGCGCCCAATTCGCAGGCGCAATCTTCCCGGCGTGGAATGCACGATCGTGTAGTCTTCGGGAACTGAGGGCGATGGGGAGGTTGCCGCAGAGGATACGGACGTGACGCCAGCCTGTTTTTTGAGTTGGATCGTGGCTTGACGAACCATTGCGGCGATCGCTAAATTCACTAACAAGGCTTGCGCCCCCCGCAGTTGCAGGCGGCTGGTAACAAATAAACCCGTCAGCACGGGTAAAATAGCGGCAATTTCGGCATATTCTTCGAGAAAATGCCCCAGGCGGGGTGCAATCTCTAGAGATTCTGTTGCGTCCAAATGGGGAGCAGTGGGCTGAGTGTCTGGGTTAGATGCAACATTGGTCATGGTTCTTTCACCTCTGAAATTGGGCCGCAACGCCTGTTGTGGTGGTGCCGCCCTCCAAATCCTCGCTTTCCTCCAGTTGCCGGGTTTTCTCGTTCCGCACAACGTTGAAAGGCGGGTAGGTGTCGGGTTTGGGAGGCGCGTTGCAAGTTTAAAAAGACGCGCTGCACGTCGGGATAGTCGCGGGCTAAATGAAGCAGGCGCTGATAGAGGGCGGCGTTTTCAATTTCAGCCTGAACGCCCGCTTGACAAGCTTCTCGGACGGTTGCAGGCGATTGAACTCGCTGTTCCCAACGGTCTTCGGGGATGGGAAGGTTATATTTTTGAAACAGCAGCGCGAGAGCCTGAATATGCCGCTCCTCTGATTCTACGATATTCACAAACGGGCGAATAGCTCCAAATTTAGCCAAAATCAGACGATAGGTTGCCCGCGCTTTATATTCATCTTCTAAGGCTTCAAGCAGAGCCTGTTGCAAGGATTCCAGCATAAGCTATACCGGGGTAGAGGTGAGGGCGGTGGTTTCTTTGGCAGCGTTGGCGGCTAATGTGGCGATTTCGCGATCGATGAAGAAGAGTCCCTGTCCATCTGTACCAATGAGCTTAATTTTGTCGAGAATACTCTTAAACAAAAATTCCTCTTGATGCTGTTCTGCAACATACCACTGGAGAAATTGCAGGGTGGAATAGTCGGGTTCGGTGTTGGCTAAGTGAACGAGATCGTTGATTTTAGTCGTAATAAATTGTTCGTGGGCATAGATTTTTTCAAACATCTCGGTGAGGGAGGTAAAATCCCAAGGCGGTGCTTCCATGCCATTTAATCGAACTAAAGCGCCTGTTTCTTGCAAATAGGCGATCAAGCGGCGCATGTGCATCATTTCTTCATCGGCGTGTTGGCTCAAAAAGGTGGCACAGCCATCTAAGGCTTTATAGGCACACCAAGAACTCATTTGCAGATAAAGATGGGAAGAAAACATTTCTAGGTTGATTTGTTCGTTCAACCGATCAATCATCGCGGCAGATAGCACGATCGTATCTCCTAAATTAAAAGTCAATTGATCCACTCGTAAAGTTCTAAATGTTCTGGGGCGCAGCTACAGCAGCTACCGCATTGTTTTTGGGCGAGTTTACGCACCCGTCCTTTGCGAATGAGGAGGTTGAGCATTTCCCGCAACGCATCAGCATCGGTTTGGAAGTGATGGGCTAAGTCTTCTAGGGAAGTTTGGGTATGGTTGCGGAGATAGTTTTGGAGTTGTTGCAGAATCATGGGTTTGTTCTGTCGAGTCCAAACGGGTTTAGCGCTTACTTGCGGCTGGCTTGTAGGGTGCGGTTGGTGCGTAGAAATTTGGATAACCACCCAATAGAGCGATCGCTATAACTCTTGAGGCCGAGTAAAGTCACGCTCATCACCAGTAATAAACTCACTAACCAGGCGATCGCGCTTGTGGGGTGTTGGTTCAATGTCATGAACTGATAGTAGAAAACGGCGACCCAATAGGCAATTCCCGTTGTCCAGCAGGCTACAAAAATCGTCCAGCCGAGATTGGTTTCTCGATAAATCGCGGCGGTGGCTGAGACACAGGGGAAGTAGAGCAACACAAATAACAAAAAGGCGATCGCGGCGGTTGAACTGCCAAACCGGGCGGACATTTGCCCAAAGGTTGTGTAATGCACCTGTTGTTCTTCGGCGGCGGCTTCTAGATCGTCGGTACTGCCTAAAATTCCCAATCCAATCGGATCTAGCACTTGATTAGTTAAATCTGCCAGGTTGGCGGGAATGCTAGCAAAGGCTTCGCCAATACCGCCCCAAAGGTCAAATTCTTCCGGCGGTTCGCTGTTAGCCGCTTCCTGCTGTCCGAGTTGGGAGTAGAGCGAATCCATTGCCCCCACCATCACCTCTTTCGCAAAGACGCCTGTAAATAATCCCACGGTTGCCGGCCAATTTTCCTGTTGAATGCCCATCGGCGCGAAAACGGGCGTCACGGTGCGACCAATGGCGCTGAGAATCGAATCTTGGCTATTTTGTTTGCCAAAAGAACCGTCAACGCCCACGGAGTTAATTAACCCCAAAATCACCACCATAATCACGATCATTTTGCCCGCTTTGGTAATAAAGGCTTTGAGCCGATCCCAAGCGCGGAGCAAGACGCCTTTAAAGGTGGGGATATGGTAGGGGGGTAACTCCATGACAAACGGCGCAGCATCCCCCCGGAAAAGGGTTTGCTTCATCACTAATCCGGTGAAAATGGCGGCGAGAATGCCGAGGATATACAGGATGAAGACAATATTTTGTCCGTTGGTGGGGAAAAACGCCGCGCAGAATAGGGCATAGACGGGCAGACGCGCCCCGCAGGACATGAAGGGATTCATGAGGATGGTCATCAGGCGATCGCGCCGATTTTCTAAGGTGCGAGTTGCCATAATTCCGGGAATATTGCAGCCAAAGCCCACCATCATCGGGACGAAGGATTTGCCCGGAAGCCCGACAAAGCGCATCAGCCGATCCATGACAAAGGCTGCCCGCGCCAGATAGCCAGAATCTTCAAGAATGGCGAGGAAGATAAACAGCAAGCCAATTTGAGGAATAAAGGTGGCTGTGGTTTGAATCCCGCCGCCGACGCCATCAGCCAGCAAGCCAACTAACCAGCCAGGGCTATTGATTTGCTCCAACAGGTGAGCCGTTCCGCCGACAAAGAGGGTGCCAATGCCAATATCAAAAAAGTCGATAAACGCGCCGCCGAGGTTAATGGAGACGAGAAACATTAGATACATCACCATCAAGAAGATGGGAATGCCTAACCAGCGGTTGAGGGTGAAGGCGTCAAGGCGATCGGAAACGCTTTGCTTGACGCGATGGGTATGTTCTACGGTGTCTTGAATTAAATGGCGAATCCAGGTATAGCGACTGTCGGCAATTAAGAGGTCGGTATCTTCTCCGAGGGTACGATGAATCCGATGGCGATGTTCGATAATGCGTCGCAGGGTGTCTTGTCCGAGATCGCTGAGGTGGCGATCGTCGTATTGCAACAGGTTTAGGGCAAACCAGCGCAGGTTCGCGGGGGGAGTCGCGGAGGTGGTTTCTAGGATTGAAGTTAAATCGGCGATCGCTTCTTCAATAACGGGCGGATAGGCAACGTAGGTGGTGGGGACTTTGGGATGGGCAAGGGCTTGATGAATGGCGGCTTGTAATTCTGGCAGACCTTTGCCGCTATGGGCGCTTAGGGGAATGGCAATCGCGCCTAAGCGTTCCGAAAGCTGTTGCGGATCGATGCGAATTTCCCGCTTGCTGGCTAAGTCGATCATGTTGAGGGCAATTAGGGTGGGGATGCCCATTTCTAGAATTTGCGTGGTGAGGTAGAAATTCCGCTCTAGGTTGGCGGCATCCACGATGTTGATAATCAGATCGGCTTCGCCAGATAGCAAATAGTCCCGCGCTACGAGTTCGTCTAAGCCGGTGGTGTTGTCTCCGGCATCTACGGAGTAAACCCCAGGTAAATCGACAACGACGATCTGCTGCCCCTGGAAGCGATAGCTGCCTTCTTTGCGTTCCACGGTGACGCCGGGCCAGTTGCCAACGTGCTGGTTGGCTCCGGTTAAGGCGTTGAAGAGGGTGGTTTTGCCGCAATTGGGGTTGCCGACTAGGGCGATGGTGGGGGGTTTCACGAGTCACCTCCTACAATGATTTCGACCATCAGGGCGTCGGCTTCGTGTTTCCGCAAACTCAGCTTATAACCGCGCACTTCAATTTCTGTGGGGTCTCCGAGTGGGGCGTGGCGGTTAACGCGCAGTTCGGTTCCGGGGGTGAGTCCCATTGCCAGTAATTTGCGCTTGTAGTCGCGGGCGGTGGGTTCGTAGCCAATGACTCTGAGGTGGGCACCAATGGCGGCTTCTCGGAGTTTGAGGGTGGAAGTAGGCGATGGCATATCCATAGGGGAATGGCTCCTGGCGGGTGGAACGAGGGCATCGACAACGAGAATCTGTTGGGCCATTTCTGCACCCACTCCTAAGCGTTGGGAGCCGCTGGAGTTGTACAGGGCGACGATCGCCGATCCGGTGCCCGTGCGACTGATGATTTGCAAGATGACGCCCGGTATAAATCCCATCCCTAGGAGTCGGTGATTGGATTCGCCGCAGTTGAGGGAAAGGATGCGGACGCGATCGCCAACTTGCCGAGCCGATAGGGGCAGGATTTGAGGACAGGCGCTCTCTGGCGGGCTGGCGGCCTCTAGATGGTTCTGCCAGCCCCGATGCCGGAGCCTTCTTAACGAGCGATTAACCCAATTACGTCCACTAGGCATGGGAAACCTCTACACCCGCGTTATCTTTACTAAGAAATCTTCTCAAATATTCTCCTGACAATCGGGTTCCTTTAATATACTTAACAACTATCAAGCGATTAAGTTATCATAAATAACATTACACTTCAAGTTGCTGAAATGCTAGAGTGTTTCCTGAATCTGAAGAGATCGGAAAAAAGCGAACAATGGGGAATTTGGCAACCTTATCCCCATCGGTTGTAATCTGGGGTGTTAATGGGGATTAAAGGAACTCAAACGTTCAGTGGCGGTTTAATGAGAATTATTATTAATGATCTCATCAAAATCAAAATCTGCCCTACTCTTTATCAATCCTTAAGGAATGGGTGAGTTCAATCCGTAGGTTTTCAGAGGGGCGGGCGTATAATTAAGCCAGGATGTACGATTGTTTTAATGAGGTGCGAAGATGCAACAGATGCATCCAGGAAATCTAAGTTTGAGAGCGCGAGTTGCCGAACTTGCAGCCGACCCAAACGCTAGGACGATCGCCGTTGGGGTTGCGACTGTGGCGATCGCGCCTTTGCTTTTACCTTTGGTCAAACCCGCGTTAAAAGCAACAATTAAAACGGGGGTGATGTTGATGGAGAAAACCAAGGGAGCGATCGCCGAAACCGGAGAAGCGATCGCCGATATTGCGGCTGAAGCGAGAGCCGAAGCCCTAGCTGAAGCCCAGCAAAAAGCCGCATTCCCCGCCGTTCTCCCGATCGCCAAATCCCCCTCCACGGAAGGCTAAAGCCGACGCCCCCAAGGTCGCAGAGTCAAACCCCCTGCGACTTTAGGAGCCGTCTCGATCTCCCTCGCGTTCAACCAATGCCCAGAATTTGCCGCAACAGGGCTAGCTCTTTAGAAGCGGGTTGAAAACGACCCCGTTCCACATCGCGCACCCAACTCTGGCTTTTGCCAATTTGATGGGCGAGCGCCCGTTGACTGAGCTGGAGCTGTTTGCGTGCCTCTGCAATTTGTGGGCCGGAAAGCGTGAATTGAGAGGAGAGTAATAACTGAGTGCGGCTTTTGCGACGGCGCGTTTGTTTGGCTTTCGCCGAGGTCGGTTTTTGCCAATCGTCCGGTAACTCAAAACGCAGCAAACGAGCATTCATCAGGCGGTTCCATTTGCCTTTAGGAGCCGCATCAGTGAGCCGAGAATTGCGATCGCCATCATTAATCCAAAATTCTAGCGCCGCTTCTGGATCGTCTGGTAAATCGGCAAGTTTAGCCCACAGGGGTTGAATTTCCACCGGGTAAGTTACCGGATCGAAAATGGGTTTAATGCCGTAGTGGTTTAACACCTCTAAATCGCTTTCAAAAGCTCGCAGCAACCGCTTTCTCCCTTCGAGTTGAGTGGAAACCTGCATTAACTTTGTTTCCCCGTAAGCCACTCGCATCAGGGTGGGAACGGTAATGCGCTGTTCTTGTCCCATTTTGGTTTTAAACAACAACCACAACAGGATACGGGCAGCTCCTTCGTGTTGCTGCCAAATGCTCATAATGTTAGCGAGCAGCGTTTTGGGTAGCGTTCCGTATTGATAAAAAGCCGTCTGCTGTTTGGAGCCTTTGCGGTTTAAGAAGTAATAAGCCCATAACCCAGCTTTGATTTTAAAGGTTAAACCCGTCAGATGCTTGCATCCGAGTTCGTCTTCTTGAAAATAATGTTCGATGTCGAGCAAATACCAGAGGCGGCTGGCGTTTAGGGAAAATCCCTTCATTTTTCCCTGCGACTGCCACTGGAGAGTGACGGAAATTTTGCACGGCTGTTGAGCGAGTTCTTTAATTAAGCTTAATTTGGCGGTTTTGCTGAGGTCTTTGCGTTTGTCTAGACCGAGGTAGGTTTCAATTTGGCGATCGCTAATGCTAAATTCCTGTTGCCACGGCTGTTCGAGTGCAGTGGCATAGGCTGCATAAATCAAATGCAGACAAGCCGCCCGAATATCAAACCCCTCCAGCGCCGTCAACGCCTCTGGCGCATCTAACGCCACGCAAGGCTGAGAATCAAACGCATCCGTCACCTGGAACGTCATTAAACTCTGACCTTGGTTAACCTGGCGTTGATAGTAAAGTTTTCCCTCGCTATCGGTGCGCCACGGAAGCGAGTCGCGTTGGGCCAAAATGTTGCACAATTCCCAAATGGCGATCGCCGAAGCAAAAGAATTCGTCTTACCATTAGCAAACAAGTCAGGCTGCGTTGGCGTTCTCTGCGTTGTCTTGCATCTCCCTTTTTTCGCCTGAAGCGGAATTGGAGAGTCTACAGGACAAACCAGCTTGCACTGCGGCTCTGGATAATACCCCTCGCAATTGTTACATAGCGTTGGGTCGATCCAAAACTCCTGACCCTCAATCTGAGAAATCGCCCCCGTAGGGCAAAGCGGAATACAAGTATCGCACTGAGTACACCGATTGGTAATAGCGTAAGGCATAGTATGGCTTTCTCAATCTTAAAAAATTGAACCAGAACATATCTGCACTTTCTTGAAAGTTGTTTGCGTGTTGTAAACCGAATCAATAATATTCGTAGCCAAGAAAGCGATCGATTTTTGTTCGGGTTGAGCGTATATAGACTTTCTTAACTTTTGTCCCCACCATTTTGTTCATAGTAAACGTTTTGCGAAATTCTCAAAAAAATCAAGCTCCTGGCTTAACCAGAAGCTCGATAGCGAGAAACCTGTTGAGTTAGAAGATCGGTCCTTAGTTCAAGTCTAAGGCACTGTGGCTATAACAATTCTTCGGACAGACTCGCGAACAAGCTTGACATCCCACACAATTCTCCGAATGAGCGATAGTCATTACCTTGCGCTCAATTTCCTCGTCGTCTTCATTATCAACAAACTCGCCCTCATCGTTCATTGCTCGCAGGGATAATACATCCCGCCCGCAAACCTTAAAACATCGACCACATCCCAAACACGTCGCTTGGTTTATAGATTGCACAAACTGAGGCGTCCAAGATTTTTGACCGAGGGTTAAACCCGTTAAATGTGCCATGACTATCCCTCTACTGGATATAATTTTAACTGACGATTCTCATCTCTCATCAAGGGTCTTAATCAACACCAACCAGAACATCTGAAGACTTAATTGCCACGTAAGCTTCTTTGCCTTCCGTTAGATCGAGACGTTCTGCGGATGATTTCGTAATAATTGAAACAATTTCAATGCCTGGAGCAATCTCAATCGTTACTTCTGTATTAATTGCGCCGACTGAGATTTCCTTGACTGTACCTTTAAGAACGTTGCGCGCGCTAATCTTCATGTTTTGACTTCCATAAGCCTGACCTCAACAAGACTTTAATATACCAGGTTTTACACTAAGTAAGCCTCTTGATGAGTCCGAATTGTGCAGTCAGAACGCGGGTAAGTGACGCATAGCAAAATAAACCCTTTAGCAACTTGATCGTCATCTAGAAAAACCTGTTCTGACTGATCGATTTCTCCTTCAACTAACTTACCCACACAACTCGAACAAGACCCAGACTGGCAAGAAAAAGGTAACTCTAATTCCTGCGCTTCTGCGGCGTCTAAAATTGTCACATCCTCATCTACGGGAATGGTAATGTCCAAAGCCCGTTTTTTATTAATCAAGCGCACTTGATAAGTAGCCATTTCAGTATTCTCCGTTACAGACTTGAGCAATAGATACAAAACTTTTCGTTCTAGCCTTAACTACAAGGCACTCCAGTGGGCGAACAATCTCCAGTTTGGAAAGACTGCCCGCAGCCACAAGTTGAAGTTGCATTAGGATTGCTAAATTTAAAACCGCTTTGGGTTAAGCCTTCCACATAATCCACAACAACCCCTTCCAACAAAGATGCACTTTTGGCATCAACATAAACGTTCAAACTGCCTTGCTGAACTAACGTATCATCCGGCTTAGGTTCGCCCACTAAATTAAGAGCATATTGGTAGCCGCTGCATCCTCCATCTTCCACTGAAATCCGAATACCTTGGACAGAATCATCGCTTTTGCGGCTTGCTTGAATAAAAGTCCGCAAACGTAACTCTGCAATCTCAGTTAATAGCAAAGACATAAAATCTCCTAAGAGGTGAGAAAAGGTGATCTTGTGAGTTAGGGTGTAACTTTTGAAAATTTACAGCCTATTTCTAATGTGTTGAATTGCAACCCAAAATCATTTTCTATCCTGCGGTTGCTAGCAGCGATTTGGCAACCTCAACCGGTTTTCCACAAACAGGACAATCAGGGTCATGATAAGGATGGCGCTTGGCAAACTCTAGCCGACCTAAATCCATTGTTAGCAACTGAGAAAGTAGCGGTTCGCCCACCCCAGCAATCAGCTTAATGGCTTCCAAAGCCGTTAAACAAGCTAGCGTTCCTGACACTGCCCCTAGTACGCCAAACCCTCGTCTATCCCAATCCGGTTTTTCAGGAAAAATGCAAGATAAACAAGGCGTTTGACCGGGAACAATGGTGGTTAGATAAGCTTCCATATCGTTCATTGCAGCTTCCACCATTGGCGTTTTCCATCGCACGCAAGCTGCATTAAGTAAGTTTCGTTCGTCAAAGTTATGGGCGCAGTCTAAAGCAACATCGGCAACGCGCACCAGTTGGTCTACATTTTCGGGATTAATGTATTCGCAAATTGCTTCTACCTGAATATCAGGATTAATCGCTTCTAAGGTTTCCTTCGCCTTAAAAACTCGTGGCTTATTCACCCAATCATCCGTCATCAAAACCTGACGATTCATATCATCTAAACGCAGTTCGCCGCCCCGTACCAGAATGAGTCGTCCAACTCCGGCTACAGCCAGGTAAAGTGCTGCGGTTCCTCCCAATCCACCTACACCTGTAACTAAAATAGTAGAGGCTTTCAGGCGTTGTTGGGCGGCTTCACCAAAGCCAGGAAGCATGATTTGGCGGCGATATCGTTCTAACTCAGTGGGGGTGAGGTTTATCATCTCAATTCTCTTCTCTGGGTGAGTAGATGGGGCTGGTTGGCTGAAAAAACTGCTGAAAGTTGTAGTTGGATTAGCGTTAGCGAAACTCAACAACAGCTAGGGTTATGTTGGGTTTCGTACCTCAACCCAACCTACGCGAAAGTGTCAGTCAACCAGTAGATGGGGAGCAAAAAGCGGTTTATTCAGAGCCAATGTCTTCCAGTAGAACCAAGTTGTTAGATTTCTTTTGAAAAACTTTGAACAGCTTTTGCTCTAACGAGTTAGACGTAAGAAAGAGTGAATAAGCTTGCTGGAATGCCAAACGATACTGCTCTAAAATTTGCGTTTCGCTGAGTTCAGCAATATCTATTTCTTGGATAAGCTGAGAGAATTTTTGCAAAATATGCAGGCGATTAACATTTACAATTGTGGCGTCGTAGGGCAGATCGAAAAATGCAAAATATTGCTCTGCATCTGTCAGTTGATTGAATTCAGCAAGCGTTACACTCATAATTTCTGCTCCACTTGTTTGAGTTGCTTTTTAAGTTCATCGAGTTGGCGATAGATAGCGTAGGTTTCGTTCGCCAGGGGTAGCAAATTTTCAAAGTTTTCGGGGAGACCTTCTGCGAGGTCGTGCAAGTCCATTTTGATTTGACCTGCTTTACTATTGAGGCGTTTAATTTGGGTCTTTAGCTCGTCTGTGGATTGAGGCATACTCCAAGGACATTGGGTAATGTTTGTGAGGGTTGGGTTTCCCTTGCGTTCTACCCAACCCACGGGATGAGAGGAATTAAAGTTTGCAGATATTGGCGTAGTTTGTGGCTAGGTCTATGCCTGAGTTGACTAACTTTTCGCCTTCTGCAATCAGCTTTTCTAGGGAGTCAAATCCAAATCTTTGGGCATCTCGTAGGGTACGAACGACGATGAGGAGGCGGCCGGAAAAAACAAGGGCCCAACCAAAGCCTTCGTGACTGAGGTCAATGACGACTTGGGAGAGTTGTCCGGTTTCTTGCTCGATGCGGGCTGCGATCGCGCGATAGAATGCCATAATCCGGCCTTGGGTAATCGGATCGACTTCTCCTTCTACTGAAATTCCGCGTTTCTGGGCGCGAGTCACCACAAAGGGTTTGAGTAAGATTTCGTCCGACCAGTTGCGATAGGTTCCGTAAGGGTCGTTAGCCCGGATTTGTTGCACTAAGGCTTTGGCAAAGGCAGAGTCGAGGAGAGTTGGGGACGTAATTTCTGTAGTCGTCATCTGTTATACCGTTACTTCTTCTAATTCATCCAGGGTGTGGGATTGCTGTTTCAAGACTTTGCGTAACCAGGGGGGAGGATTGCCGTTGAGGGTTTGGACTAATTTATTGAGAATTTCAATAATTTCGTCATCCTCGCTATTGGCTTTAATGGGGGTAACGTTCCGGCGAATCAGGCGGGCGGCGGCGCTTCCCCCAATGGCAGAAACATAAACAATCGTGCAATCTGCTAGGGCTTCGAGTTTTGGGACTAATTTGTCTTCGTTCCCGTCTTCTTTGAGGTCGCCAGCAAATTCAAGCGTTTCGATAAACTGGAAGCCTTGGGGGGTGACATCATAGACGGCGAGTTGTTTAGCCCACCCGAAATGAGCATTAATGTGAATCAAATCATTGGTGGCGAAGGCTATTTTCATGGTGCTTCTCCGTTTCCATCTCTAAAAATAAGTTGCCAATCTCAAACAAAAGCTGCATAGTGCCGCGATAGCCAATGGTGGTGCGTTGGCCGTTACCCAAGCGGTCAAAGATTGGAAATCCGAGGCGATAGAGGGGTATATTGAGACGATGAGCGATCGCGCTGGCGTTGGAATTCGCAATCAGCAAATCACTTCCCACGGCGAGTTGCTCAAAGTCATCTAAATCGCCAATCGTCACGGTTTCAATCGGCAAATTTTCCAATAAAGGAGATTTGGTGGTGGTGACTGCGGCGTGAATTTCTGCCCCCATGAAGTGCAACCACCAAGCAATGGAGTACAGTAAATCCGGTTCTAGGGCCAAAGATACCCGCTTGCGACCTAAATAGAAGTGAGTATCGAGCATGGCATCTTGCAACTGGCGGCGCATTCTGCGGTACGTGTCTGGCACGTCTACCCCACTCAAATCGCTTAAAGCCTGCAAAAATCGATCGACCGCCTCTAACCCAGTCAGTTGGGGGAAAACCTCGTAGGGAATGCCAAAGCGCTGTTCGAGGATATCGGCGGCTGTTCGCATACTTTCCCCGATAGCGAAGGTATAGACAGAACGCCCAATATTGCGTAACTGAGCAACGGTGGTTCCTCCCGCCGTCACCGCGCTGTAGCTATCTTCTAAATGACCATCCAAAGAGTCCGACAGATCGGGGACAATAATAGCAGTTAGGCCAAACGCTGCGATCGCATCCTTGAGTTCTTGCACGTCGCCTGGAGTGAGGGCAGGCCCGGCTAAAATGGTAATTTGATCGGGTCTAGCAGAGTTAACCAGGGGCAGTTCCTTCACTAAACCTTCCACTGCCGCCGCAAACCCATCTTGCAACGAGCCTTTAAAGTCTGCTGTAGAAACCAATACAATCGGCAACTCCTCATCTGTGGGAGTCTGACTCAATAGCTGAGGCTGGCGTTTGCGGAACTCGCGCAGAATTCTTTCCATATCATCCCCACGGGTTTCCGTTAGCCCAGTGGTGCATAATCCAATGATTTCTGGCTTAAACTTCTCCACAATCGTCAGAATTGCCTGTTCGACATTCTCTTCCCCACCTAAAATCGTGGTAACTTCCGTCATCGCCGTCGTTGCGAGGGGAATAGCTTCCCGGAAATGCCGCACTAGCATGACTTTGGCAAACGCCGTACAGCCTTGGGAACCGTGAAATAAAGGCATCATCCCCTGAATTCCCAAGAAAGCCAGCGCCGCCCCCAAAGGTTGGCTTTGTTTGAGAGGATTAATTGCGATCGCCTTTTTCGGAGTCACAATTTGAGTAGGAGGGTGGGGGGAAAGGAGTGCAAAGTTCCGAGTTCCAAGTTCCGAGTAAGGAAGAGGGTGGGGGGATGGAGACTTTGCTGCTAACTTCTCACTCTCTTCCCACTCAGCACTCAGCACTTTACACTCAGCACTTAGAGAAGCACTCAGCACTTTACACTCAGCACTCTCTTCCCAAGGGGCTACCTGCCGCACTTGCTGCCAGATGGGACTGTAGAGGGCTTCTTCCAACTCTCGCGCCATTTCCACCATGCCTGCATACCCGGCATAGGAATGATGGCGTTCCTGGTTAATATCTAAAAAGGGAATTCTGGCTTTTAGGGCGGTGTATTGGTTGCGTCCGCCTGCAATCAGCATATCAGCGTTGGTTTGGGCAATGACGCGCAGCAATTCCTGAGCGTTGCCCTTTTCCAACATAATCCCATCTTGACCGAGCAAGAGTTTAATCCGCGCCTTATCTTCTTCCGTGCTTTTCTTGGTACTGGTGGCTACCACCTGCATCCCCAAGTCCTTCGCGGCTGAGACAATCGACCAACTTTTAACGCCGCCCGTATAGAGAACCACCCGCTTTCCTTGCAGGCGATCGCGATAGGGTGCTAAGGTGCGATCTAAAGTTGCCGTTTCCTCTGCAATCAGGCATTCTACCCGGTCTTGCAAATCCGCATCGCCCAACTTTAGCGCCACATTTCGCAAACAGCGATTCATATCCTCAACACCGTAGAACGACTCCTCAATGTAAGGAATGCCATAGCGTTCTTCCATCTTGCGGGCCATATTAATCAACGCTTTAGAACAAATCATCACGTTGAGTTTGGCGCGATGGGCATAGGCGATTTCTTGGTAACGAGCATCGCCCGTAATTTTCGCAAGAACTCGAATCCCTAGCTTTTCAAATAGGGGTAAAACATTCCACAATTCCCCGGCAATGTTATATTCCCCAATCAAATTAATATCGTAGGGCGTCGTATATTCCGGTTCTGCGGTACCCACCACATATTCCAGTAAGGCTTCGCCCCCTACCCGATTTCCCAAGTTCTTGCTACCAATAAAACCAGGAGAATTCACCGGAATAATCGGCGTCCCCGTCTTTTTCGCCGCCTTTTGACACACCGCATCCAAGTCATCGCCAATTAAAGCAGTAACGCAGGTGGAATAGACAAAAATTGCGGCGGGTTGATAGCGCTGTTGGACTTCCAAAATAGATTGATACAGGCGCTTTTCACCGCCAAAAATCACATCATTTTCGGATAAATCGGTCGTGAACCCCATCTTATAGAGCAAAGGGCCAGAGGAAAGACTGCCGCGACTGCCCCAGGAATTCCCCGCACAAGCAATCGGACCGTGAACTAAATGAGCCGCATCCGTAATCGGAACGAGGGCAATCATCGCGCCATCAAAGGCACAGCCCCCTTGCGCTGCACCGGGTTGCGCTTGTTGGGTACAGGCTTTATTTTTCTTGTCTCCGTGCTTCTGGTGGTTGTGTTCGCAACCCGGTTCAGTCAGCAGTTCTTTAATTTTGCCTTGGGTCATTTTCATGGCCGGGGCCCTAGATGATGGGTGGATAAGGAGGTAGGAAAGAGACTAAGCTATATACTTCGTGACCTCTTCGCCGCATTCATCAGCGAGATAGGTAAGGGCCCGAAGACGCAAATACGCCAATTCGTTATAGAGGGGGTTGAGTTTGCACAGGGCTTGAATGTGGTAAGTCTGACCAAACAGAGTAATATCTCTTTCAAAAGCACAGCGGCTAGGGATAATTTGGCAGACTTGATGAGCCAGTTGAGGGTTGTGGAATTCAATCTGATTCAGCCATTGACGCGCCGGGGCTAACCAATCGAGGGGCTGTTGTCTTGGGAGACTCCACAACGGGAAGCGTTTGGGGAAAATCGTCACCATAGCGCAAGAGGGAAGAATAAAGGTAACGAGAAACCGGGTTGATTGGGGTTCGGCAACCCAGAACCCGGTTTGTCTTCGCATCCGCACCGACATTAACGGATCAAGTCGTAGGAGATGTCAGTTTTAGACGGAATAATGGTATTGCGATCGAGATCGTCGAGGATCGTGTTAATAATCCAGTTGAGCCAATTAAGCGCCCCAGCATAGCCTAATGTGGAATAGCGATGCAGGTGATGGCGGTCAAAGATGGGATAGCCAATGCGGGCGAGGGGCGTTTTGGTATCGCGCCAGAGGTATTTTCCGTAGGAATTCCCAATCAACAAATCTACAGGCTCAGTGAACATTAGCGATCGCAGATGCCACAGGTCTTTACCGCCCCAAATCTTGGCATTTGCTCCGTACTGGCTAGAATCCAGCAGCGCTTGCAGTTCAGCTTCAAACACTTCATTGCTATTGGTGACAACAATGTGAGTCGGTTCTGCACCCAGTTCGAGCAAGAAGCCCACCAAACCATAGACCAAATCGGGATCGCCATACAGAGCTACACTCTTACCATGAATCCAGGCTTGAGAATCCGTCATCGCATCAACAGTACGGCCGCGTTCAATTTCGAGTTCTCTGGGAATCGGTTTACCGCTAATTTCCGAGAGTTTTTGCAAGAACTGGTCGGTGCCTTGAATTCCGAAGGGGCGCAGAACGGTGGCTTGTTGATTCCACTCTTTTTGAATATATTCCCGCGTCTTGATCGTAGAGTAGGCTTGTAGCGCGATCGTGCCTTCAGCATTAATCGAATCTGCGGCTTCTTCTAGGGTAGTCTTGCCCTGATACATCACAAATTCGCCTTCATTCGGAGAATCAAACGTATCAGAGTTATCCGCCAACACCGTATGGTCAATGCCAAATAAATCAAGAATCCGACGCAGTTCGCGGTTATTCGCCGTGTAAGTATCAAAGCCGGGAATAAAGTTCCATTTCCCGTTAGTGGTTTCCGTCTTCTTGCCTTCGGTGAGATTGGTCAAAATCCCCTTAAGCATATTGTCATATCCCGTAATGTGGGAACCGACAAAGCTAGGCGTATGGGCATAGGGGACTGGGAAATCTTCAGGAATCGAGCCTTTTTCTTTTGAGGTTTTGATGAACGCTTGCAAGTCATCTCCAATCACCTCAGCCATGCAAGTCGTACACATGGCAATCATCTTCGGCTTGTACAACTCGTAGGAGTTCGCCAGACCATCAATCATGTTTTGCAGGCCGCCAAATACCGCCGCATCTTCAGTCATCGAAGAGGAAACCGCCGAGAAGGGTTCTTTAAAGTGGCGGGTTAAGTGAGTGCGGAAGTAAGCAACGCAACCTTGGGAACCATGTACAAAGGGCAGAGTACCTTCAAATCCAGAGGCCGCAAAAATTGCACCGAGGGGCTGACAAGCTTTCGCTGGGTTAATGGTGAGGGCTTCGCGAGCAAAGTTCTTTTCGCGATATTCCCAGCTTTTCGTCCATTCTGCAACTCTTGCGACTTCTTCGGCACTGTGGCAATCTTCAAATTGCTTTTTAACTTTAAACAGTTCCTGATATTCCGGCTGGTGAAAGAGTTCTACGTGGTCTTTAATTTGGTCAACATTCTGAGCCATGACTTTCTCTCCTGTGTGGGTCGGGGGGGGGATAGCGTAGCGTACAAGGGGGCTTGTGAGTAGATGGTGAGGATTGCATCTACTCACTCACCTCATCTACTCCTCGGTTTGCTTCCAAGGGGCTTTGACTAAACCCCAAGTTGGACTGTTAAGGGCGAGATCCATATCGCGAGCAAAGATGGCAAACCCGTCATAGCCGTGATAGGGGCCGGAATAATCCCAGGAGTGCATTTGCCGGAACGGAAGGGCCATTTTTTGGAAGACGTACTTCTCTTTAATGCCCGCTGCAATTAAGTCTGGTTTGAGTTGCTGGGCAAATTGTTCAAATTCATAGCCCGAAACATCGTCGTAAATGATGGTGCCATCGTCGATGTATTCGGCGGTGCGTTTGTAGTCGTCGTTGTGTCCAAACTCGTAGCCTGTACCGACGATGATCATTCCTAAATCGCGGAAGGCGGGGATGACGTGGCGAGGACGCAAGCCACCGACCATCAGCATGACGGTTTTGCCGTCTAAGCGGGGGCGATACTTGGCAATCACTGCATCGCTTTGGGCTTGATATTTGGCGATGACGCGTTCTGCACCTTCTTGGATTTTCTCGTCAAATTTGGCCGCGATCGCTCTGAGAGATTCAGCAATATGCGTTGGCCCAAAGAAGTTAAACTCCATCCAGGGAATCCCGTAGGTTTCTTCCATGTGGCGGCAGATGTAGTTCATCGACCGATAGCAGTGGATGAGATTTAACTTCACCTGGGTGGTGAGTAGCACTTCGTTCCAAGTGCCATCTCCAGAGAACTGAGTCACAACGCGCAGACCCATTTCTTCGAGTAAAATCCGAGAAGACCAAGCATCTCCACCAATGTTGTAGTCCCCAATTACGGCGACATCATAGGGAGACGGTTCAAAGTTTAAGGTTCCGTCTTTGGCTTTCTGGTCAGCAATGGGAAACGCCCAGTCGCGCACCGTGTCGTTGGCAATGTGGTGGCCTAACGACTGGGAAACGCCCCGGAAGCCTTCGCAACGTACAGGAATTACGGGTTTGCCAATCTCTTTAGCCGCTTTCTTCGAGACGGCCTCAATATCATCTCCAATTAACCCTACTGGGCATTCCGATTCAATCGTGACGCCTTTGACGAGGGGGAACAGTTCGTCCATTTCGGTGAGTAGCTTGGCTAGCTTTTTGTCACCGCCGAAGACGATATCGCGTTCTTGGAAATCGGAGGTAAATTGCATCGTGCCAAAGGTATCAATCCCTGTGGTACCGATGTAATAGTTACGCCGTCCAGACCAAGAATAATAGCCGCAACCGACTGGGCCATGACTGAGGTGAATCATATCCTTGACCGGGCCCCAAACGACCCCTTTTGCGCCAGCGTAGGCACAACCGCGAGTCGTCATAACGCCTGGAACGGATTTAATGTTGGACTTTACACCACAATCTGATTTGCCTTCTTCATGCACATTCAGATGCTTTGCCCGCTTTTTGGCGGCCTTTTCAGGATAGGCTTCTAGGACTTCTTTAATAACGGCTTTCTTATCCACTGGGGTGGGTATTACTTCGAGGGTATCGTTGGGAGGTGTCATGTTCTGCCTCTGGTGAGTGGGTAGGTCGAGAAAAGGGCAATGAGGGGAATCAGGTGCGTTTGCTTGGGTGTGTTGCTCTCTCCCCATTGCCTCCCGAAGGTGTCTTGATTACTTAGCAACAGCCAATGCTTCTTCTGCGGCAATTTCGGCGGCGGTCTTACCAACCAGGTGTTCAACCGCTTTACCATCATCGAGAATGCCGAATTCGATCAGCAGTTCTTCTAACTCATCCATTGAGATGGGCGTGGGAATGGTGAGTTTTTGATTGTCGAGGATCTTCTGGGCAAGCGTGCGGTATTCAGCGGCCTGATTGCACTCTGGAGCATATTCAATAACCGTCATGCGGCGGAGTTCAGCGTGTTGCACGACGTTATCGCGAGGAACGAAGTGAATCATTTGGGTGTTGAGTTTGGCAGCTAATGCTTCAATTAACTCAATTTCGCGATCGCAGTTACGGCTGTTGCAGATTAAACCACCCAGACGGACGCCGCCTGAATGAGCGTACTTGAGAATGCCTCGTGCAATGTTGTTCGCGGCATACATGGCCATCATTTCGCCGGAAACGACGATGTAGATTTCTTGCGCTTTGCCTTCCCGAATTGGCATGGCGAAACCGCCGCAAACTACGTCCCCTAGTACGTCATAGCTAACGAAATCTAGGTCTTCATAGGCACCGTTTTCTTCTAGGAAGTTGATGGCGGTAATAATGCCTCGGCCGGCACAACCCACACCGGGTTCTGGGCCGCCAGACTCAACGCATTTGATATCTTTGTAGCCGGTTAGCAAGACTTCTTCGAGTTCGATGTCTTCAACAGCACCGCGTTCGGCCGCTAAGTGAAGAATCGTGGTTTGGGCTTTGCTATGCAGCATCAGGCGAGTAGAGTCTGCTTTGGGGTCGCATCCCACAATCATGATCCGTTGGCCTAAATCTGCTAGACCTGCAAGGGTATTTTGAGAAGTGGTGGATTTACCAATACCGCCTTTACCGTAGAATGCGATTTGTCTGATTTGCTCAGTCATGGAATTGCTCCTTGGATGAATTACGAAAAGACTAAAACGTTCAAAAATGGGTATAAGAGTCCTGGGGTAGAGGAGACGCTGGGGGCGATCGCTCCACCGGGTTTGGGTTAGATAGCATGGGGAAGAGGGGAATTGGGAGTTAGGAGTTGGGGGTTGGGGGGAAGAGGGGAGTTGGGAGTTGGGAGTTGGGGGAAGAAGAGGATGGGGGGATGGGGGGATGAAGGGGAATTGTTGACTAATTGCGTACTCTTCTTGATCTCGGAACTCGGAACACCGCTACGCGGAAGCAAGCTACGGAACTCGGAACTTAGATGGCTTCAACAACTAAGGTGGGTAGAACGCGTTCTTGCAATCTGGCTTCCACCGCTATTTTGAGGGTGGCGGTACTGGAGGAACAGGAACCACAGGCCCCTTTGAGGACAACTTTCACGGTGTTTCCTTCCACGTCGTAAAGTTCAACATCGCCACCATCTGCCATTAATACGGGACGGACTTCTTCATCGAGGACGCGCTGAATTAAGGTAATCTTTTGAACGATTGTTAGCGGCGGTTGGGGAATGGCTTCGCGCAGGGCAATTTCTGCGGCTAGGGTTTTGGCTTCCTTATAGAGATCGGTGAGGACATCTTCAATAGCGGCTGCACAGGAACTACAACCCCCTCCGGCTTTGACGTAGCTGGTGACTTGTTCGACGGTGGTGAGGTTATTTTCAATCGCCACGCGCCGGATCTTGTTTTCGCTAACGCCATAGCAAGCGCAGATTAAAGCCCCTTCATCTTCTTCGTGATGTTCGATTTCAATGCCGCGATACTTATAAATGGCGGCTTCTAGGGCTTCTTGTCCCATTACAGAACAGTGCATTTTGGCTTCGGGTAGTCCTCCGAGATAATCGGCGATCTCTTTGTTGGTGACGTGCAGCGCTGCGTCTAAGGTGAGTCCTTTAATGAGTTCAGTCAGTGCTGAAGAAGAAGCGATCGCGCTGGTGCAGCCAAAGGTCTGAAAGCGGGCATCCAGAATTTTATCGGAGGCGATATCAATCTGAAGATGCAGTCGCAGCGCGTCTCCGCAAGCAATGCTACCCACTTCGCCGAAGACAACGGCAATTCCCGGTTCTTCGCAGGGTGCGATCGCGCCTTGGTTTTTGGGGTTATAGAACAGGTCTAATACTTTGTCGGTGTAGTCCCACATGGCTTTACGAGGTGCTGAGTAAGGAAGGGAATTGGAAGTTCGGGCAGAGGGTTGTTTATTTACTGGCGAGGGCTTCTTCTCGGTCTTGCAGCCAGTCGGCGCGATCGCTATTGAAGGGGGAAATGGCCCGCAGGCGTTCGATAATCGGAGGCATCAGTTCTAGAACGCGATCGACTTCGGCGGCGGTGGTGTAGCGAGAGAGGCTAAACCGAATGGAACCGTGCAGAATGGTGTAAGGTATGCCCATCGCCCGCAGAACATGGGAAGGTTCTAGGGAACCGGAGGTACAAGCCGAACCGGAGGAGGCACAAACGCCGTATTGGTTCAGTGAGAGTAAAATGGCTTCCCCTTCGATATATTTGAAACCGATATTGGTGGTATTGGGGAGGCGTTGCGTTGGGTGTCCGTTGACCTGACAATCGGAGATAGTAGCCAGCAGACCTTGTTCGAGGCGATCGCGCAACTGTTGTTCTAGGGTTGTACTTTGGAAATGCTGTTGGGCGAGTTCGGCTGCTTTACCCAAGGCAACAATGCCAGCCACATTCTCGGTCCCCGCGCGGCGTCCCCGTTCTTGATGTCCGCCCAGGAGGAGGGGACGGAAGCGGAACCCCCGCCGGACGTACAGCGCCCCAACGCCTTTGGGGGCGTGCAGTTTATGACCGGAAAGCGTTAACAGGTCAATAGTGCTGGTTTTCAGGTTCAGGGGCAGTTTCCCGACGGCTTGCACGGCATCGACGTGGAAGGCTGCGCCGTAGGATTTTGCGAGTGCGCCAATTTCTTCGATGGGGAAGACGACTCCCGTTTCGTTATTGGCGTACATGGTCGTCACGAGGGCGGTGCTTCCAGTTAAGGCGGCTTCGAGTTCGGTGAGGTCAATTTGTCCGTGCCGATCGACTGAGAGGTAGGTAACGGTGTAACCTTGTTTTTCGAGTTGCTTGCAAACGTTGAGGACGCAGGCGTGTTCAACTTGGGTGGTAATAATGCGATCGCGATCCGGTTGGGCGGCTAAGGCGGCGCGGATGGCGGTGTTGTTCCCTTCTGTGCCGCAACTGGTGAAGACGATTTCCGAATCTTCTGCCCCCAGGAGGCTAGCGAGTTGCGATCGCGCGGCTTGAATCGCTTTACTCACCTGGCCGCCAAAGCTGTGCATTGAAGAAGGATTGCCATAATACTCTTGCAGATAAGGCAGCATGGCTTCCAGCACGATCGGGTCTACTTGGGTGGTGGCATTGTTGTCAAAATAGATAATATTCACGCGTCTGTCCCTATAGCCTGATGGGCGGATTGAAGTAAGCCGGAAATGCGGTAAGCGTAGCGATCGAACCAAGAATCCCAATATTCTGAATGTCTGGCTAAATGGAGTTGGGCAACCATGCGGTTATAAGTGTCAAACCATTTTTCCCAGTAGTCTTGCGAACCGTTTAAGGCAATCGAGGTATTGAAGGGTTTATCGACGCCGGGAATACAACCGTGGTTGGTGGGGCAAGCTGACCAGCATTGCGCGACTGCATAATGACCGATACAGTTATTACAAAGGTTGGGGTTAATTTCGTAACGCTGCCCGTTGTGTTGAATGGCTCCTGTGGGACAGGCTAAGACGCAGCGATCGCAATCAATACACCGATCGGTAATCGAGTAAGTCATGGCTTCCCTCCCAATTAAGCTTGATAGGTTTGCAGATATTGGTCGTAAAACGCTCTGGCTACGGTTTCAATTACGTCATAGGCTTCAACTGATTGAATTCCAGCTTTTTGCAACTCGGTTTGCGGACAGTGACCGATCTTAGACACCAACACCGCTTTGCAATCGCCGATCGTTTGGATAATGTTGTCTAAGGTGGCTTCCTCGCCGTAACCGCTTTGGCAATAATGGTCAATCTTGCGATGACCGACAAACCGCGCTTCGTTGGCATCCACTTCGTAAATCATGAATTCCTTAGCATGACCGAAGTGTTGATTGACTAAGCCGCCGCCTTTGGTTGCCACTGCCACTAGGACTTTCGGACTATCAACCACTGGGGTAGCAGCCGTGACAGCCGCTTTGGCCCGTTTGAGTTCGGCTTTGAATTTCTCAATCCCAGCATGGACTTCTCGCCGCGTCTCCAGGTTGTACTCTGGTGCCATTTCCTTGAATTTGTCTTTGGTAAATTCTTGGGAACGGTCTTCTCCAAGCAGTCCCACGGCATCAGCGCGACATTGGCGGCAGTGGCGCATCATTTTCATGTTGCCAGAACAACTATCTTGAACGGCTTTCAGTTCCTTGGGGTTAGGGCCGCGCTGTCCGGTTAAGCCGAAGTGGGTGCCGTGTTCGGGGGCGGAAATCAGGGGCATAATATTGTGGAGGAATGCGCCTTTTTCCCGAATCACCTGATTGACTTCTACGAGGTGTTGGTCGTTGATGCCGGGAATCATCACGGAGTTAACTTTACAAAGAATATCGGCTTCTTTTAAGGCTTGCAGGCCTTCCATTTGCCGTTCGTGCAAGATGCGGGCAGCTTCTAAGCCTCTGTAGCGCTTGCGCTTGTAGTGAACCCAAGGATAGATTTGGGTGCCAATCTCTGGATCGACCATATTAATCGTGATCGTGACATGATCGATGTTGAGTTGTTTGATGCGATCGACGTATTCCGGCAGCATCAGACCGTTGGTTGACAGACAGAGTTTGATGTCGGGGGCTTGGTCGGCAATCAGTTCAAAGGTGCGAAAGGTCTTTTCGGGGTTGGCTAGCGGATCGCCGGGGCCTGCGATGCCCAGAACGGTCATCTGGGGGATTTTTCCGGCAATGACGAGAACTTTGTGTGCGGCTTCTTCTGGGGTGAGGAGTTCGCTGACAACACCAGGGCGGCTTTCGTTAGCGCAGTCGTATTTGCGGTTGCAGTAGTTGCATTGAATGTTACAAGCAGGAGCAACGGCAACGTGCATCCGGGCGTAGTGGTGATGCGCTTCTTCGCTGTAGCACGGATGTTTTTCAATCCGTTCCCGCATTTTGGCGTCAATGGCGTCGGCGGTGTTGGTGCTGCTACTGCTGCAAGCGCAATTCCCGGTTTTTTGAGTAGGTGGAGTGAGGAGCGTTGTGGGTGGTGGTGTCATCGAATTTCCAATGAATTAGGTGAGCATACCGCCACTGTGGAGATGCTTGGGCATCACTCCACTCACTTCAACTCCGCGATGAGCGCTAATCAAAATCTGCGTTCTCGATTGGAGGACTAGTGACTGGCGTTAGTAGGGTTATACCAGCCCTCCTCGGCGCGTTACCTGCTAGGTCGCCGATCAGAATTATTGGAATATTAGGAATGTACTCAGCGGCTCTATTGCTGATTCTGCCGACGTTTAAATTTTCTTTAGGGTCGGGGTGCGAGTATTTTTAATAAGAGGGACGAGTATTTATGAGGGTGGGGGACTGGCTTTCTTGCACTCAGTTGAAAACAAGAGAGCGCAAGCAATGGAACGGAATTTTTACTTTTTATTCAAAAGTAGATTGGGGTACTCAAACTGAGAGGAAACCTCTGCTTGAGTTGCTTCCTAAATTCTTCTTAATTTATTTCTGTGTTTAATTTAGCACTTTCACGTTTTATTTTGCAACTTTAGATACTTTTCGGAAAATTTAAGATTTAGTCCAAGGGATTATTGGTATCATAAGCAACATAAAAGGCGGGCGATCGCAGTTCTCCCAATCTCAGCAAAGCGCCCACCCCAATAAAGGTTGTCAGAGCAAGCACAAGGTCTAAGTCGGCAGCCATGCAGCGACCCAATTGAGTACAAAGTTTGACTCAACTAGCTCCCTGCTAAAATGCCCTCAAAGCTTGCTAGGACTTGAGTTTGGCTTGAGTGTAAAATTACAAGCCCCCTTTGTTGTAAATACTTGTCCCCCTGAATTAAAATACTTGTCCCCCCACCCTCAAACAAACTTGAAAGCTTTAAGTTTTAAGCCTTTTCGGGACTGAGTACAGCTTTAATACTTCTAATAAATTCAATTCACAAAAATCAAAAGTTGGGTAAAAGGCATCTGATATACAAAAGACACGACTCGCCTTCAACCCGAAACAGCAATGGTACAGATCGACGAGCATCTCTTCACTCAGAAAGCAACAGTCATTCAACAAACACTGGCGACAGCGATCGCTCGCACCAAATCCAGTTTGGACGCTTTGCTTTCCCTGATGACGCCCCTGCAATCTTCTCCCCTAGTAGAAGATTTCCGAATGATTTTTGAGCGAGATCCGGCTGCTCGTCACTGGTTAGAAGTTCTCTGTTGTTATCCGGGGTTCCACGCGCTCATCAGCTATCGGTTTGCCCACTGGCTGCATCGTCGGAATATCCCTTTCTTTCCCCGCCTCATTTCCCATCTCGGACGATTCTTCACCGGAATTGAAATCCATCCAGGAGCCGTTCTGGGTAAAGGAATTGTTATCGATCATGGCATGGGCGTCACGATTGGAGAAACCGCGATCGTCGGAGATTATGCCCTCATCTATCAGGAAGTCACCCTAGGGGGTACGGGCAAAGAGAGCGGGAAACGGCATCCCACCATCGGGGATCGCGTTGTCATTGGGGCGGGAGCCAAGATCCTCGGTAATATTCGCATTGGTCACTCTGCTCGCATTGGTGCAGGTTCTGTTGTTCTGCGAGATGTCCCCAACCATTGTACGGCAGTCGGCGTGCCGAGTCGGAACTGCTGCCGCACGCCCAAGAGCGATCGCGCTTCAGAACCCGAAACGACATTGGATTCAATTCGCCGCCTTGCAGATCGAATTGAAAATCTAGAACGACAATTGCAAACCTTAACACTTTCTCAGAGCCAAAACCATGCAAACGCCTCTTAAATGTCAGCTCTTGGTTTCCCGGTGCGATCGCTGGCGCATCCACCATCGCTTGCAAGAATTAAGCATCGTCTGCTCTTGTCCCGCCGACGGTTCGCTGCAAGTCGAAGTGCATCATGGCATTGATTTAATTCTAGTTCGCAGTACCGTTCAGCAATTTACCGCCTCTCGTCAAGAACTGGTGAGTTGGTTAGAACGATGCTGGCTTGCTTCTACAGAAAAAACAGCTTGCTCTTAAGCCTAGTTAAGCCCTTATAACGGAGTACGTCTATGACATCATTACAGGCAACGGTACAAGAATTCGGTCAAGTCGGAGAAAACCCCATTGGTTTAGACTTAGAAGCGACAGTCGCCATTTGTGAAGGTCTGAATTTGGTCTTTGCTAGTTTTCAAGGCCTTTACTTGCAATACCAGAAACATCACTTCGTTATTGAAGGGGCAGAATTTTACTCCCTGCATGAGTTTTTCCAAGAAGGCTATGAAGCCGTTAAAGATCACGCGCACGATCTAGCAGAACGCCTCAATGGGTTAGGAGGCGTTCCAGCGGCCAGTTTTGACAAACTCGCAGAACTCTGCTGTTTTACCTCCGAACCCGATGGAATTTGCACGGCGCGTCAAATGGTTGAAAACGATCTGCAAGCCGAACAAAGCATCATTGAAATGATTCGGCGACAAGCATCGCAAGCCGAGAGTTTAGGCGATCGCGCTACCCGCTATCTCTACGAACAAATCTTGCTGAAAACCGAAGATCGCGCCTTTCATCTAGCCCATTTCCTCGCCGCCGATAGCTTAGTTCTCAGTTTCCTACCCGACTAAGCGTTTCTAAGTGCTGAGTGTAAAGTGCTGAGTGCTGAGTGGGAAGAGGGTGGGGGAAGTGAGTGCTGAGTGTAAAGTGCTGAGTGCTGAGTGGGAAAGAGGGTAGGGGAAAGAGTGCAAAGTTCCGAGTTCCGTAGCTTGCTTCCGCGTAGCGGTGTTCCTAGTAGGAAGACAGTGCTGAGTTAATCGTTACCAAGTTTTCCTAACTCCTCTTCCCCCAACTCCTAACTCCCAATTCCCAACTCCCTTCTTCCCCCCACCTCCCCATCCCCCCACCTCCTCTTCCCCCAACTCCCAACTCCCAATTCCCAACCCCCTTCTCCCCTGGAGGTCATTATGCTAGCCACCTTTAGCGTTCTGTGTTTCTTCTTGATGTATATGTTTGCCCATGCTTATGTCTTGGACAGACTTCTAAAAGATACTGCTCAGTCTACTAAGTATTCCCATCCCATCCAACGATAACGATTTGTGATGCGCCTAGCTTGATACACAAAGTTGAGACAACACCATGAACGAACCCGCGAACACTCAGTCGATTCAAATTAATGACACAACCCTGCGAGATGGCGAACAGGCGGCAGGTGTGGCATTTAATGTAGAGGAGAAGATCGCGATCGCGAAATTTCTCGATTGCATAGGCGTGCAAGAATTAGAGGTTGGGATTCCCGCAATGGGCCACCAGGAAGCCGAGGCGATTAAAGCGATCGCCGATTTAGGATTAAACGCCCAATTGCTTGGTTGGAATCGTGCTAATGCTGCTGATATTAAAGCCTCAGTGGCGTGCGGACTCAAGCGGGTTCATGTTTCTGTCCCCGTTTCCGAAATTCAAATTGCAGCCAAGTTTCACGGACAATGGCAAGTTATGCTCGATCGGCTGCGAGATATCATTCACTTTGCCTTAGATTGCGGCTTATCCGTCTCTGTGGGCGGTGAAGACTCTTCTAGGGCCGATCCGCTATTTCTCCGGGATGTGGCTTGTTATGCCCAAAGTTTAGGCGCATTTCGCTTCCGTTTCTGCGATACCGTTGGCATTCTCGATCCGCTAACCACCTTTCAGAAGGTGCAACAACTCGTGCAATATCTCCAGATTCCTGTAGAAATGCACACTCACAACGATTTGGGGTTAGCCACAGCCAATGCTTTAGCCGGAATTCAAGCGGGGGCCTTATCGGTGAATACCACCGTTAATGGTTTGGGAGAACGGGCGGGAAATGCGGCGTTAGAAGAAGTGGTGATGGCTCTCAAGCGCATTTACAACATTAATTTGGGAGTGAATACTAAACGGTTGCTGGAACTGTCGCGTTTGGTGGCGAGTGCGTCTCGCTGTCCGGTTCCCCCCTGGAAAGCGGTGGTGGGTGAAAATGCCTTTGTTCACGAGTCGGGAATTCATGCTCATGGCGTTCTGCATAACCCGGTGACGTATCAACCCTTCGATCCGGCTGAGGTGGGTTGGGAACATCGGTTTGTGGTGGGTAAACATTCGGGCCGCCACTTGTTACAGAAGGTGTTGCAAGGATATGGGGTAACGCTCAATCCCGATGAAACTCAAGCGGTTCTGCAAGCTGTGCGCGATCGCTCTGTACAAGTTAAGCGCAACCTCACCCCCGATGAGCTTTTAAGTTTAGTCCCATCTGCTAGGAGTGCTATTTATGCAACCCGATGAGTTAGAACTCAATTTACCGCCTTATTTTGAAATTGGCGAAAAGGTACGCACGCGGAAATTGATCCGCAACGATGGCACATTCCCCGGTCAAGATATTGGTGCAACGTTAGCCAAAAAAGGCGATGTGGGATATGTCATTAGTATCGGGACTTTCTTGCAGTCTTCCTATATCTATGCGGTGCATTTTCTCGAACGGGGATTTGTCGTTGGCTGTCGCCGTAAGGAATTAGAACTCGTTGAATAAGGTCACAAACCC
The DNA here is from genome assembly GCF_001746915.1 of Desertifilum tharense IPPAS B-1220. Classification (NCBI taxonomy): domain Bacteria; kingdom Bacillati; phylum Cyanobacteriota; class Cyanophyceae; order Desertifilales; family Desertifilaceae; genus Desertifilum; species Desertifilum tharense. The sequence continues at coordinate 99,223 of NZ_MJGC01000099.1, read as the reverse complement.
TTTTTATTGATGACTCAGAAAATATGGCTGTCATCTTGAAAGCTAGGAATAAAGGAACGCATTCAGACGGGTAATCGATCGACAACTCAGGTGAAAACAAATATGAAAGTTATGCTACGTCGCAATCCATCCGGAACATTACTCGTCTATGTTGCTAAGAAAGATTTGGAAGAAGAAGTGATTTCGGAAAGCGATACGGATGAAGGAAAGCATTTTGTGCTGGCGAATGGTTGGGAACTGTTAGCCCCTGATTTATCCGATCCGCTGAAGTTACCGCAGACAGTTGAAATGAGACGACTTGCTTAGATTTGGGAAATTGCCCCTAAATGAAAGTTTAGGGGTTTTTACTTGTTTAATGATTGCCTTGTGCGGCTTGAATGAAGGCGGTGAAAATCCGTTGCTGTAAGGGATCGTGGGGGGACATTTCTGGATGCCATTGTAGCGCGATCGCCCAAGGATGGGTTTCGTGTTCTAAGGCTTCAATTAACCCATCGGGTGCTTTCGCACAAACTCGCCATCCTTCCGGTGCATGACTCACCGCCTGATGGTGCCAGGAAACTACCTGCACGGAAGATTGACCTAAAACACCTCCTAAGCACGTATCTGGAAAAATGTCAACCGAATGAGAAGAAGGGGTTAAGCGTTCGACGCGATGTAAGACGGTTTCCCCAAAGACATCGGGAATATGAGTAATGAGACTTCCCCCGCAGGCGACATTGAGAATTTCTAATCCCCGACAAATGCCTAAAATGGGTTTGTCTAGCTTCAGCAAATGATGAGCTAAGTTTAATTCTGCGGTATCGCGATCGCGATCGGTGCCATAAATCGTCGGATGCTCCACTCCCCCATAACACTCTGGCTCAATATCCCCTCCCCCGGTTAAAATCACCCCATCGATTCGTTCTAAGATGGCTGACACATCGAGTTGCATGGGGGGTAGTAAAATCGGAATGCCTCCCGCCCGCTGAACGGCTTTACTATAGGCCGCAGGAGAACAGAAACTATTAATATCGTGGGCAACGTAGCTAGTAATTCCGATAATGGGTGAGGTAGAAGATAAAATTGCCATCGATTGACGGTAAAAACGCTTAAAACCTTGATTCTAGTCGAGACTGGGTTAAGCCTTGCGAGACTCACCCCAATGTTACACGACCAGAGCGATCGCGAGCAGAGTTGGGTTATACCTAACGCCCAAGCTACACCAACCCGCCTCAACCTAACCAACGTCAAAATCCTTGTACAGCCTTTTTCAGATTCGTGAAGCATACTTTCATTCAAAGTCCCCCTTTTTAAGGGGAATTTAGGGGGATCGCTCCGGATTTCATCCAATCAAAAAACGCTATATATTAACTAATCGACTTATTGTAAAAATCAGTCTCAAGGACCAAAATATTTGACCTTATTTCTTCTAAAAGTAAAGGGACGAATTGAGTTGGCGAATCGATCCAACTCATTAGAAATCAACCCTTAAAATCGCTATGACAATTTCACCGATAAAACCTCAAACCCCGGCTTCAAGTACGTCTAACAACTGGGCAACTGTAGAGGAAAGTCCACTAACACCGGACGAACTGAATAAAATCAATGCTTACTGGCGGGCTGCTAATTATTTATCGGTGGGACAAATCTATTTATTAGATAATCCGTTACTGAAAGAACCCCTAAAACTCGAACATATCAAACCTAGATTGCTCGGTCATTGGGGAACGACACCGGGTTTAAACTTTATTTACGCTCACCTCAACCGCGTCATTAAACGAGATGACCTGGATATGATTTATATTGCAGGGCCAGGTCATGGGGGGCCGGCTTTGGTAGCAAATGTTTACTTAGAAGGGACGTATAGCGAATATTATCCCGACATTAGCCAGGATGAGGCGGGTATGAAGGCCTTGTTTAAACAATTCTCCTTCCCCGGCGGTATTCCTAGCCATGTGGCCCCAGAAACTCCGGGTTCCATCCACGAAGGCGGCGAACTGGGTTACGCGCTGTCTCACGCCTATGGCGCGGCGTTTGATAACCCCGATCTGATTGTCGCTTGTGTGGTGGGCGATGGGGAAGCAGAAACCGGAGCATTAGCCACTGCTTGGCACTCTAACAAATTTCTCAACCCAATCGGCGATGGGGCTGTTTTACCGATTTTGCACCTGAATGGGTATAAAATTGCTAATCCTACGATTTTGGCGCGTTTAACTCAACATGAGTTAGAAAGCCTGTTTGTTGGCTATGGCTATAAACCCTATTTTGTGGAAGGGTCAGATCCAGAAACCTTGCATCAGTATATGGCGGCGACGGTGGATCGAGCGATCGCCGATATCCGTTCCATCCAGCAACAAGCGCGTACCCAGGGGTTGCAAGGTAGACCTTGTTGGCCGATGATTATTTTGCGATCGCCCAAAGGATGGACCGGACCTGCTGAAGTGGATGGAAAGAAAACAGAAGGCTATTGGCGATCGCACCAAGTCCCTTTTTCTAATATGGCTAATAATCCCAACCATATCGCGCTATTGGAAAACTGGATGAAGGGTTACAAACCTGAAGAACTCTTTGATAAGAACGGTACGCTTATTCCCGAACTCGCAGAACTGGCCCCTAAAGGTCATCGTCGCATGGGCGATAACCCCCACGCCAACGGCGGTTTATTACTCAAAGCCCTAAAAATGCCTTCTTTTCAAAACTATGCGGTTGAAGTTCCCGAACCCGGAACCACGATCGCCCAGGCAACAAAGGTAATGGGTGAATTTCTGCGCGATATTATTAAACTCAATTCCCGTAGCTTTCGCTTATTCGGCCCGGATGAAACCGCCTCTAACCGCCTAAGTGCCGTATTTGAAGAGAGCGATCGCACCTGGCTAGCCCAAATGTATCCCGACGACGATCATCTGTCTACCGACGGTCGAGTTATGGAAGTCTTAAGCGAACATACCTGTCAAGGATGGTTAGAAGGATACCTGCTAACAGGTCGTCACGGCTTATTCTCTTGCTATGAAGCCTTTATCCACATCATCGACTCAATGTTTAACCAGCACGCCAAATGGTTGAAAACAACCAACGATATCATCTGGCGGCGTCCCATTGCTTCCTTAACCTACCTGCTAACGTCCCATGTCTGGCGACAAGATCATAACGGCTTTTCTCACCAAGATCCCGGCTTTATTGACCATGTTGCGAACAAAAAAGCCGAAGTCATCCGCGTTTACTTACCCCCAGATGCCAATACCTTACTCTCCGTTACCGATCACTGCTTGCGGAGTTGCCAATATGTCAACGTCATCGTCGCCGGAAAGCAACCCGCCTTGCAATATCTGGATATGCCTTCAGCCATTAAACACTGTACGAAAGGAATCGGGATTTGGGAATGGGCTAGCAGCGATCGCGGTGCAGAACCTGACTTGGTGATGGCTTGTGCGGGCGATGTTCCCACAATGGAAACCTTAGCAGCAGTCGATCTCCTCAGACAACATTTCCCAGAACTCAAGGTGCGCGTCGTCAATATCGTAGACTTAATGAAGTTGCAGCCCGAAAGCGAACATCCCCACGGCTTAAGCGATAAAGACTTTGATGCCATCTTCACGACAGATAAACCGATTATTTTTGCCTATCATGGTTATCCTTGGCTGATTCATCGCTTGACCTATCGCCGGACTAACCACCATAACTTGCACGTTCGCGGCTATAAGGAAGAAGGCACCACAACAACGCCGTTTGATATGGTGGTCTTGAATGAGTTAGACCGCTTTCACCTGGTTATGGATGCGATCGATCGCGTTCCTCAACTGGGTTATGCGGCGGCGTATATCAAGCAAATGCTGCAAGATCGCTTAATTGAACACCAGCAATATGTCCGCCAGCATGGAGACGATCTCCCAGAGATCCGCAACTGGAAATGGCCCTACAGCAGTCCCGCAAACGCTAGCAATGGGGAGTCTGAGAGTCATTCCTCGCCATCTCATTAAGTGCTGAGTGTAAAGTGCTGAGTGCTGAGTGAGAAGTAAGTGCTGAGTGTAAAGTGCTGAGTGCTGAGTAAGTTCCGAGTTCCGAGTTCCGAGTTCCGAGTTCCGAGTCGGGAAGAGAGTGCTGAGTTAATAGTTACCAAGTTTTCCTGTCTCTTCTTCCCCCCAACTCCTAACTCCCAATTCCCAACTCCCCTCTTCCCCCCAACTCCTAACTCCCAATTCCCAACTCCCCTCTTCCCCCCATCCCCCCATCTCTCAGAGTGAGGAAGGTTGTTTAGATACAGCCGAATTTGAAAATAAACCCTAAAAATAGGGGATTACCAAAATGCTGGTGTATGTTTCCTCTGAGTGGGTCTGCATAAAGGAATTTGCGACATGGCTAAAAGCTTACTAGAGCAACTGCGGGAAATGACCGTTGTGGTTGCGGATACGGGCGATATTCAAGCAATTGAAAAATTTACGCCCCGCGATGCTACCACAAATCCCTCTTTGATTACAGCGGCCGCCCAAATGCCGCAATATCAGGAAATTGTGGACGAAACGCTGCTACAGGCGAAAAAAGATTCAGGTTCGAGTGCGACAGAAACCCAAATTGCGACGTTAGCCTTCGATCGTCTGGCGGTATCTTTTGGGAAGAAGATTCTGGAAATTATCCCTCAACGCGTGTCTACTGAGGTGGATGCACGCCTCTCCTATGATACAGAAGCAACGATCGCCAAAGCCCGCGATCTGATCGCTCAATATGAAGCTTCGGGGATTGGGCGCGATCGCGTTTTAATTAAAATAGCCTCAACCTGGGAAGGCATCAAGGCCGCAGAAGTCTTAGAAAAAGAAGACATTCACTGCAATCTCACGTTACTATTTGGGTTGCATCAGGCGATCGCTTGTGCTGAAGCTAATATCACGCTGATTTCTCCGTTTGTCGGTCGTATCCTTGACTGGTACACGAAGGAAACCGGGAAAGAGTATATCGGCGCAGAAGATCCTGGGGTTCAGTCTGTCACCAAAATCTACAATTACTACAAGAAATTTGGCTACAAAACTGAAGTCATGGGTGCGAGTTTCCGCAATATTAGCGAAATTACAGAACTCGCGGGTTGCGACTTACTGACTATTTCCCCCAAACTTCTCGCCGAGTTAGACACTAGCGAAGAACAACTGATCCGCAAACTCTCGCCCGATACCGCAATGGCGATGGATATTGAGAAAATAACAATGGACAAAGCCACCTTTGACCAAATGCACGCAGCGGATCGGATGGCGAATGAAAAGCTAGATGAAGGGATCAAAGGTTTTACCAAAGCCCTAGAAACCCTAGAACAACTCCTGGCTGCGCGTCTATTCCGCCTAGAGGCGGGTGAATCTGTGGGTCATGCTGCCGAAGAAATCTTTTTAGCGTACGATTTAGATGGCGATGGCTTCATTACGCGGGAAGAATGGCTAGGCAGCGATGCGGTTTTTGACGCCCTCGATGAAGACCACGATGGCAAAATTTCCCCCGAAGAAATGGGCGTTGGCTTAGGCGGCGTGTTCCAACTCGTCAAGGCTTGATAAGCTAATGCAGAAGGTGCAAATTAACTCGACTTTGCCCTAATTGACTGAAAAAACTCTCAAAACCCTAATACCTTCGTAGGTTGGGTTAGCGTCAGCGTAACCCAACACTCGCGACTAGGACTGTTGGGTTTCGTACCTCAACCCAACCTACGAAAAAGATTTGTCAATCTGAAACATAAAAAAGGATAGGCGTATAACCTATCCTTTCTAATATTGCTAGTTGACTAATCTCCCTAAAAGCGGGAATTGAAAAAAGAAAAAGACTGACTTCTCAACTTCTAATTCTGCACTCAGCACTCAGCACTTTCTACTCAGCACTAAAAGAAGCACTAGAAGTTCATTTCAGCCGCTTGGACTTTCTCAATTTGTTTCTTCTTAAGAACCAGCATGACTTGAGAAAGCATGACTGCAACTAAGAAAGCAATTAAGCCTTTCACGCGAGTCGCGCTTTGTAGAACAATTTCGGTATCAACTTGACCAAAACCGCCCACGTTGGGGTTATTGCTTAAAGGTACGCCTGCTGCGATGGTTTGACCTTCAGAAACCACTAGTTCTAAGCCAGCAGGAATTTTATCGGTGACAGTGGTACCATCTTCAGCTTGGATGCTGACTTCATAAGCGCCATCTTCAAGTTGCTGAATTTGGCTGATGGTTCCGGTCGCAGAAGCGTTATAAATTGCGTTGTTGGTCTTTTCTCCAGTGGGATACACTTGTCCGCGACCCCGGTTTCCGCCAACGTGGACGGAGTATTTACCAAATTGGAGATTTTTGTCGATACGCGGATCGGGAGAGAGTACGGGGAAGATAATTTCTTGATATTGTTCGCCCGGTAAGGGACCAACAATAATCACGTTCTCAGAGTTTTCGTTATAGGTTTGGTAGTACAAGTCCCCGACTTTTTCTTTCATTTCTTCGGGGATGCGATCCGGGGGGGCAATTTTGAAGCCTTCGGGAAGCATTAATACAGCACCCACGTTCAATGGGCCTTTGCTACCATCGCCTTGGAGTTGTTGTTGGGTGGTATCGTAGGGGATTTTAACAACAGCTTCAAAAACGGTATCGGGTAAAACGGACTGGGGAACTTCAATTTCCGTCTTTTTTGCCCCTAGGTGGCAGTTGGCACAAACGATGCGTCCGGTTGCTTCGCGGGGGGTTTCTGGGGCGGTTTGTTGCGCCCAGAAGGGATAAGCCGCAGCCGCTTGGGGATAGGCAAGATCGCTGGCGAGGAAAAGGCCAAGAGAGGCGATCGCAACTAGGGTCGTTTTCAGCAAGGCCTGTTTGCTGCGACGCCAAAGCGCTAATACAGAAACGTTTTTCATTTCTTGGGACAAGGGTCTGAATTACAAAATAGGGGTTGTCTTTGGTCAATGGGAAACCGCATTAAGCATCTTGACTCGATGCTGACTTACCCATGACTCGCGATCGAGGGGGGTTAACTCCACCAAGGATCTTCGCCGGTACGGAAGTCCGTTTCTGTCCACGGGGTAAAGACTACCTTGTCATCAGATACTTCTGCATGTACTAAGGCAAGCGAGAGAGGCGCGGGGCCGCGAACGACTTTGCCCGTGTTATCGTACTGCGAACCGTGGCAGGGACAAATAAATTTGTTTTCGCCACCATTCCAAGGCACGACGCAACCCAAGTGGGTGCAAACGGCGTTGAGACCGTAGCTTTCTAACGTCTTGTCGGCATCGACAATTAAGTAGGTGGGGTCGCCTTTTAAACCTTGCGATAACATGCGATCGCCGACATTATGAGTATCTAAAAACTCGCTGACTTGAATGTCATTGCCAAGGGCGTCTTTAGCGGTGACGCCACCACCCGTTCCACCGCTAGAGGGGGGAATAAAATATTTGACAACGGGATACAGGGCACCTAAAGCTGTGCCTGTAACTGCGCCAAACGTTAACAAATTCATAAATTGACGACGCCCCATATTTGGGACATCCGCAGATCCTGAAACTTGAGCCATGACCTCAGATGTTTGTATGTGTTAGCTTATGTGTCTATAGTCAACGACGTTTTGCTCTTAGGTTCGCAAGAAACTTCACCGCTTGAATGCAGGGAGTGCTTCAGCCCTCTAAGTAGCCATCTTTTTTCTTGCAATACGCAGTTTACCGTCTTTCTGAGAGCATTATTACACTTTTTTACAGGCTAACGAGATTCTAAGCTAAAGAAATGTAAACAAGGAGTGAATCCTCAATGACAGGACAGGACTTACGCCAGTTATTGCTGCAAAAATGGGGCTGCTCTTATGACATCCAACTCCGACAGACGCAAGGGAAAGTGTTTGTACAAGTGATGTGGAAGTATCTAGAGCAAGCTTCTTTTCCCCTGTCCGAAATTGAGTATATCCAGCGTCTAGACCGGGTGGCAACGTATCTCAATGACTGGGGATGTATCGAACGGGTGCGAACTTACATCGAACAAACTCGCGATCGCCCCCGTTTGGGTAAGGCGGTTAGCATTCCTGTCGAATTAGGCGATCGCGCTTCGGAATGGATCTTGTGAGTACCGAGTTCCGAGTGGGAAAAGAGTGCTGAGTGTAAAGTGCTGAGTGCTGAGTGGGTTTAAGAGTGTTGAGTAAAGTTTTACCTTTGATGTTGCTTTGCACTAAGGTCGATCTTGCGGAATGTCCCGTTGTGTTATATTGTGTGAACTTTTGCGGATTAATTGCTTTCGGCGTTAGACAATAGCGCTACTAGATGACTGCAATCGAGACGGTATTCCCATGATCCGAACTGCTAGTAGCCCTTCCCAACCGGAAACGCAAACCCGCGATCGCATCCTCAAAGCGGCTCAACACTTGTTTGCACGCAAAGGATATGACGGAACTACAACTCGCGATCTCGCTCAGGCTGCTGGGGTAGCAGAAGGTACGCTGTTTCGGCATTTTACCAATAAAAAAGCCATCTTAATTGAAATTGCGACTCAAGGTTGGGTTGAAATTCTCACCGACTTGCTGACAGAATTGAGCGAAATGGGCAGTTACAAAGCAGTTGCTCAAGTGATGCGGCGGCGGATGCTGAATTTACACCAAAACGCAGATATGTTGCGGGTGTGCTTTATGGAAGCCCAATTTCACCCCGATTTGCGCGATCAAATTCAATCGGAAGTGATTGGTAAAATGACGGATGTGGCAGAAGCTTTCTTTCAAACCGCAATGGATCGGGGAACCTATCGCCGCATGAACCCCCGCATCGTCGCCCAAGTTTTTCTAGGGATGTTTACCATTGCCGGATTCAGTCAAGATACCATTATGGACTCTAACTCGTCCCCCAAAGCCATGCAAGAAATGGCCGAAGGACTCGCTGATATCTTCCTCAACGGCGTCTTAGCCAAAGATTGACACTCCCCTGGCTAAAGCCGAGGGGATTCTACATTCACAGACTCACCGATAACCCTCTTCCCCACTCAGCACTAACTTCCCCCACCCTCTTCCCCACTCGGAACACCACCACGCGGAAGCAAGCGCAACAGCACTTTAAACTCAGGACTAAGAACCCCACTCAGCACACCGCTACTTGGTGTGCAAGCTACAGCACTTTACACTCAGCGCTCTTTCCCCCCACCTCCCCATCTCCCCATCCCCCCACCCTCTTCCCCACTCAGCACTCAGCACTCAGCACTCAGCACTCACTTACTGCGATCGCCAACGCTTCTGAACCGGATGTAACCCTGCTAGCTTGGCGATTAATTCCGTCGGGATTTTTTTCGCTTCTTCGATCCCCACCCATTCCGCTAACTGAAGTTTCATCAAGCGAGAACGATGGGGCGAAGAGGGTTCAAGGGCAATTTGTTCTAACTTTTTGATATAGTTAATCCGATTTTTGAACGCGGTTTGACGTTCTTCGTAAGTTTCCGGGACGTTAAAGCGCACCACGCCCGCGACGTAGACAAATTGACACTGAATATCAAAAGTTCCTCCAACAGCGGCTCCTGAGCCAGCGAAGTCGGCATAGAAGTCCTTAAGCAGGATTAACCCTCCAGGCGAGTCTTCCGTAATCGATAAAAACTGTCCGCTCTGAAACAAAGAGACAGGAACAGACGAAACGCCCTCATTTTCTTGTTCGGCTGGCTTCATCTGTAAAGACGACAGGGAAAGGACTTGCATAAATATAAGCGCAAGAGAGGGAATCAACTCTCTCTCGTTATATATCCCACAATGAGATAAATATGCGCCTAATGTTACGTTTAAACAACAATCAATTTAATTCTTGCCTTTGACCCGTTTCAAGGAGGGAATCTCTTCCCTCCTCAAATAGGCTAAACAATTTCAGATTTGGCTTGTACCGTAGTTTGCGGTTGCGGTTGGAACTGGAAGAGGGAGTAAACGACGTTCCGGCGGATCGAAATCATCATTTCCAGGAACAGTTCGTAGCCTTCACTCTTATACTCAATCAGCGGGTCTTTTTGCCCGTAACCGCGCAACCCAACCGACTCGCGCAACGCATCCATTTGTTGGAGGTGTTCGCGCCAGAGGGTATCAATTTGCTGCAAGATAAAGAAACGCTCGGCTTGGCGCATTAGACCGGGTTGAATTTGGTCAATTTGCGCTTCCTTGAGGTCGTAGGCGATGCGGATCTGTTCGTGCAGGAAGGTCTTCATTTCTGCAAAGCTGAGGTCTTCGAGTTGTTCGGGTTCCAAGTCAGCTAGCAGATAGACGAATTCTTTGACCTTGCTCACCAGTTGCGCCAGTTCCCAATCTTCGGGGGGCAATTCTGGGTTAACGTAGGCTTCTACGATGTCATCCATCGTTTTTTCGGCGTATTTAATCACCTGTTCTTTCAGGTCTTGACCTTCAAGGACGCGGCGACGTTCGGCGTAGATGGCGCGGCGTTGGTTGTTCATTACCTCGTCGTACTCAAACACCTGTTTGCGGATGTCGTAGTAGTAGGTTTCAACCTTTTTCTGAGCGCCTTCTAAGGAACGAGTTAAGATACCCGATTCAATGGGCATATCTTCTTCAACTTTAAACGCTTCCATCAGGCCGCGAACGCGATCGCCTCCAAAGATCCGCAGCAAGTTATCTTCCAAACTCAGGAAGAACTTGGTTGCGCCGGGGTCTCCTTGGCGTCCGGCGCGTCCCCGCAGTTGGTTATCGATCCGGCGAGAGTCGTGGCGTTCTGTACCGATGACGTACAAGCCGCCTAAATTGACCACTTCTTCGTGTTCGCGATGGGTGAAAACTTCGTATTCTTCGCGAATGCGGTTAAACACTTCCCGCAATTTTTGAATCACGAGGTCTTCCGTGGGGGCTTTTTCCGCAGCAACGGCGACCTTATCTTCAGCGGCTAACTCCGAGAGCGATCGCTCTCCGTACTGCTTCACCGCAAAGTCTACCGCCTCTTTGAGTAGCTTTTCCGTTTCCTTGGATAACTCCGTCGGGAAAATCTGAGGGGAAGCCTTCCAGGTTTTCACCTTCTTGTTATCGCCAAACCCTTGTCCGCCACCTTTACCGCCTGCGGCTGGAACTTTCGCTAAGTTAAAATTACCCTCTTCATCGGGTTGGACAATGCGGGGCATAAAGTATTCCCGCAGCTTCAAGCGGGCCATGTAGTCCGCATTCCCCCCCAAAATAATATCGGTTCCGCGTCCGGCCATGTTAGTGGCGATCGTTACGGCTCCCTTGCGGCCGGCTTGGGCGACAATTTCCGACTCCCGTTCCACGTTTTCCGGCTTTGCGTTCAGCAGTTGGTGGGGGACTTTCAACTCCGTGAGGAGGGTAGATAGCACCTCAGACTTCTCAACGCTGGTGGTTCCTACCAGTACCGGGCGGCCCTTTTCGTGCATTTCCGCACAGTCCCGCGCCACCGCCTGCCATTTACCCAACTCCGTTTTGTACACCACATCGGAGAGGTCAGCCCGTTTGGTGGAGCGGTTTGTGGGGACAACCGTCACTTCCAGGTTATAAATTTTCTCAAATTCAGCCTCTTCAGTTTTCGCCGTCCCCGTCATCCCCGACAGTTTGGGGTACAGCAAGAAGAAGTTTTGATAGGTAATGGTTGCTAGAGTTTGGGTTTCTGGCTGAATTTCTACATGTTCTTTGGCTTCAATGGCTTGGTGCAAACCATCGCTCCAACGACGACCGGGCATAACGCGTCCGGTAAACTCGTCTACAATCACAATTTCGTCATTGCGGACGATGTAGTTAACATCTTTAATAAACAGTTCCTTGGCTTTAATCGCATTAAACACAAAATGCGCCCAAGGATCTTTAGGGTCAAACAGATCGTCTACGCCTAATGCTTGCTCGGCGGCGATATACCCTTCATCGGTAAGCAGGACGTTCCGAGCTTTCTCATCCACTTCGTAATGGTCGTCGCTATTGAGTTGACGGGCAACATCGGCGGCGCGCAAATACTTTTCGCTCGGACGGTCTACCTGACCGGAGATAATCAAAGGGGTACGGGCTTCATCGACCAGTACCGAGTCTACCTCGTCAATCACGCAGAAGTTAAACGGACGCTGCACGACTTCTGCCATTGAGTTAGACATGTTATCGCGCAGGTAGTCAAACCCAACTTCGCTGTTGGTGGCGTAGGTAATATCGCAGGCGTAGTTGCGCTGGCGTTCCTCTGGCCCCATACTTTGTTGAATCAGACCGACGCTTAAGCCCAGGAAGCGGTGAACTTGCCCCATCCACTCGGCGTCGCGGCGGGCGAGGTAGTCGTTAACGGTGATGACGTGGACGCCTTTCCCGCTGAGAGCATTGAGGTAGGCGGGAAGGGTGGAAACCAGGGTTTTGCCTTCCCCGGTTTTCATTTCGGCAATTTGTCCGTCGTGCAAGACCATACCGCCAATCAACTGTACGTCAAAGTGGCGCATTCCCAGAACTCGGCGCGAGGCTTCGCGGACGACTGCAAAGGCTTCTGGCAGCAGCTCGTCTAGCATCTCTTTTTGCTCGTTATCGGATTTAGCCTTTGCTAGCCGCGCTTTGAATTCTGCTGTTTTGCCCACTAAATCCTGGTCGGATAGGGCTTGGACTTCTTCCTCTAGTAGCTTGATTTCGGCAACGTAAGGTTGATATTTTTTGAGCTTACGTGCATTGGGATCGCCCAACAAATTTTTCAGGAACATAGCAGAAAAAAGAGATGTTTGAAAAACGCTGTCAGCTTGGAATTGAGTGCTGTCAGATTTATTATTTTTATCCTATCACTCTCGCCGCCATTGGCCGGGAAAGTTGCAGGGGGTGAATCCCGAACGAACCCAGCATTGGGCTAGAGTTTTAATTCTAATCGACCCATTCGGGGCTGAGGGTGCGAAAATCGTACTCGTTTGCGCCAATGTGACAGCTTGTGCAGTTTTTCAGGTTGACGGGTTGGGGGAGTTGGACGTTGGGGTGTAGGGCGTTGAAAAAGCGAGAACTGGCGATCCGGTAGGGCGTGCGTTCTTCTGGGGAACGGGGGCGCGAGTAGATGCGAAGATAGTTCCAAATTAAAAGGCGTTGCGGATCGACGAGGGGTTGAATGCGGACGCCGTAGTGTTGCGGATCTTGGATGAGTTCCAGCCAGGTTTGGGTGGGGAGAACCGCCGGGGGAATGGCGATGTGACAGCTTCCGCAATTTTCAATATAGAGTTGTTGACCGAGGCTGTAGCGGGGAAGGACGGGATCGACGGCTTTGGTTTGGCGGACTAACTCTGTCTGGGGGGGGATTTTGGCGGTAGCGATCGCGAAGGCGCTACCTAAGCCGATACTCCAAATGGCAATGAGGATAATTAGCACTAAGGGCGATCGCCATTTTCGCAGTTGCCCGCAGCGCTTGTTGAACCCAAAATGACGGAACATACCTCACACTCTCACTCTTGAAACTTGCAAACACCAGACTAGCAGGATCGCGCTATCGTTCCTCATTTGCCAAAATCTGAAGGGGAAATGTTGGCCCTCAAAAAGTCTCAGTTTTCTGACTTTTGCGATACCCCATTAGCAAAAGTCGGTTGTTATACTGATTTTCGGAATCGTTGGCTAGAGTCCAGTCTTCAAGTGAGTTTGTTGGATGCAACTCCCGATCGGGGGTTTGAAGGGGTGACTCGTTGGTTCTTGAACTGCCCATCAGGGTTTAGATTGACAGAGGAATGCATTACAGCATGGATTGCCGTCATATTCAATTTTGTGCGAACCCGGACGCGATTGATTTCGAGCAACTGCAAGCTTTGTTTAATTTAGCGGCTTTTTGGGCAAAAGATCGGCGCGTTGAAGATTGGCAAATTGCGATCGCCAACAGCAGTCCCGTTATTAGTATGTGGGATGGACAGAAACTGATTGGTTTTGCGCGGGCAACCTCCGATGGCATCTATCGCGCTACGATTTGGGATGTGGCAGTTCACCCGGACTATCAAGGATTGGGATTGGGTCGTAAACTAGTGGAAACGGTTCTCAGCCATCCTAAAGTTAGCCGAGTGGAACGCGTTTATTTGATGACCACCAATCAGCAACAGTTCTACGAACGCATCGGATTTCAGAGTAACTCAACGACAACGATGGTGTTATTCAATCAACCCTTAGATACGCCTTGTTCTGCAATGGCGATCGAGATGGGTTAGAGCAAAGTTTTGAGTGCTGAGTGCTGAGTGCTGAGTGCTGAGTGCTGAGTTACCCGTCTAGGGATTCAGAAGCAAGGGGCATTGAGCATTGAAGATAATAGGCTGCATTGCCTTTTGTAGGGGGGCTGATAACTTCTAGGCTGCCGTCCATCAACTCCAACAACAGCTTATTCACCATCAACGATAAGCCAGGAGACAGCTTGCCATTAAAAGGGGCTTTGGGAGGATTGCTGGGAAAAGGATCGCTTAAAAGACCAATGGGTTCTGCCCACTCTGTTTCAGGGCGATCGTCTTCTAAAACAATCGCCACCTTTTGTAACGCTGGCATGGGTACCGCAGACAGGCGAATTTTCCCTTCGGGAATTTGCGTAATGGCGCTATCGACTAAATTGACTAAAACTTGGCGAAAGCGGCGCTGATCGGCCAGGATATAAACCTCTGGATTGGGTTCAGAAAACTCCAGAGTAAGATTGCGATTGGCGGCTTGATGGTGCGTGAGGTTATAGACTTCCCGGAAGACTTGTGCGAGTTCAATGGGTTGAATTTGCAGGCGATCGGTTCCGTGTTCGGTTTTAGAAACCACAACCATTTCATCAATAAACTTCATAAGTTTCAGGGCGGATTCGTGGGCTTTTCCAATGAATTCGCGTTCTTCTTCTGGGCTATCGCACAAATCGTTGAGGATGAGTTGGTGCATCCCAATTAAGCCATTGAGGGGCGATCGCAATTCGTGGGAAACTCTCGCTAAAAACCCGGCCTTAAACTGACTCATCTCCGAAGCCATGTGATAAGCAAGACGGGTTTGTTGCAGTTGTTCTTGACAATGGTGTAGCGTTTGCGACTGAACCGCAGGAGAAGAAGCACTTTCGGTTTGAGTCCGCGTTGGCGTCGCCGCCCAGTTCTTCCCAAAAAAACCAATCGCGATCCCAATCCCCACTCCAACCAGTAAATAAATCAAGTGACTCCAGCCCATAATAGTAGCCTAGTGATATTCTCCGCGAAATCCGATCGATACCTCAGTTGCTTGAGAGTAGCTGCACCGATCCTTGTCGTAGGGTTTCCCAACCCTTTCCCGTCCATTTTGCCACTGTAGAAGGTAGTTTACTGGGCGGGGCTTGATTTTCACAGCAGGCTGGGGAGAGAATTTGGGCTTGGGGAAAAGCGAGATCGATTTCTGACCCTTCTAAAAGCGGGGGTTGTCCCGAAAGGTTGGCGCTAGTGGTGGCAAGCGGGCCAGTTTGGGCTAGGATTTCTAGGGCGATCGCGCTATTGGGAACTCGCATCCCTAATGTGGTCGGATCGAGGGGGTTCATGACGCGAGGAACGCGATCGCTAGCCGGTAATACCAAGGTAAGGGCCCCCGGCCAAAATTGGTCAGCTACGCGCTGCCAAATCGCCAATTCAGAGTCCGTTCCTTGACAGTAGGTCCAAAGGTCTTCAGGAGTTGCCCCCATGAGGATTAAAGGCTTATCTTGACTGCGCTGTTTGGCTTGAAAAATCAGATCGGCGCATTCCGGTTTAGCAGCCAAGGCGGGGACGGTATCGGTTGGAAAACTCACCAGTTGACCCGCTTTTGCGGCTTGAATCAGGCTATCTAAGGCGACAAGAGTCATTTGGCGTTTGAGTTTCTTTCAGTGAAGCATCTATCGCTATTGTCTCAGCAACCTGGACGATTGCATCGCTTAAGAACGGTAAGCCAGAACAAAGCGTTCAATTCCCGTAAAATCTCTAAAAACCTGCATTGAGTGATATTCCCCGCAGTCTCGCAAGAGTTCTAACACGCTGTCGGCTTGTCCTGCCATCATTTCAATTAACCAGATCCCGTTAGAACAGAGGTAATCTGGGGCAGTGACAACTAAGTGACGAATACAGTCTAAGCCATCGGTACCGCCATCTAAAGCGAGGTGGGGTTCGTGGTTAACGACTTCCGGTTGCAGTTGCGTCACGATCGCACTCGGAATATAAGGCGGGTTAGAGACCACCGCCGCGAGTTTCCCGCGCAATGCCGATAGCGGCGCAAACCAAGATCCTTGATAAAATTGGATGCGATCGAAGCCGAGGGTACGGGCATTCTCTTGGGCGATCGCCAACGCTTCCGAACTGCGATCGACGGCGTGTATGTTCGCATCGGGGAACGCATCTGCCAGTCCAATGGCGATCGCGCCGCTACCCGTTCCTAAGTCTACCCAATGCCCTTGACGTTGTGCGGGAGTCTGGGCTGCTTTTAAAGCAATTTCGATTAAATCTTCTGTTTCCGGTCGGGGGATGAGAACGCCTGGCCCAACTTTGAGGCGAAATTTCCGCCAAGGCGTCCGTCCTGCTAAATACTGAATGGGAACTCTGGTCTGGAGGCGTTGCTGCCAAAGCGCGTCTAAGTCGGGTAGGCTAAACGATACGTTTAACTGGGTTTGGGTTTTGTAGGTTTCAAGGCGAAGAGTCAGGCGATCAAACCCTGCAATTTCTTGCAACAGCCAGTCCACCTCTAGGGGTGAAATTTCAGAGGCGATCGCCGAAAGTTTTGCCTGTTTTTGCCAGCGCCAGAGTTCTTCGCCAGAAATCACGGAGGGTAAGAAGGGGGTTGGGAATTGGGAGTTGGGAGTTGGGGAAGAAGGGAGTTAGGAGTTGGGAGTTGGGGGTTGGGGAAGAAGGGAGTTGGGAGTTGGGAGTTAGGAGTTGGGGAAGAAGGGATAGGAAAACTTGCTAACTATTAACTCAGCACTCTATTCCCCCCACCTTCCCACCTCCCCATCCCCCCACCCTCTTCCCCACTCGGAACTCGATACTCGGTACTTTGCACTCCTTTCCCCCCACCCTCTTCCCTACTCAGCACTCAGCACTCAGCACTCAGCACTTAGAGAAGCACTCAGCACTTAGAGAAGCACTACCGTTGAGGCGGTCTAGCGGGTTGTTGCTGACCTGATTGTTGGAGCGATCGCACATAGTCTAAAGATTCTCTGGCGGGAACCAAGATAATCTTATCGAGTTGTTGGTCATTGCTAGTTTTCATGACTTCAATGACCTGCTGAAGGTTAGCCACCTCAATTTCAACATTGGAGAGTTGTTGGTTTGGCTGTTGCTGCTTGTAGCGTTCAATCAAACTCATCAAATCTTCTTTATTGAAGAAGAAGGGAATTACTTGTTCGTTACCGCGCTGAATCGTCAAGTATCCCTTATCCGGGCCGCCACTGGCATAAAATAAAGGCACGCCAGGGAATTGATTGACTTGTTGACCTTCTTGGCGCAGAAGTGTTAAAGCAGAATCCACTTGGCGTTGCATGGGAACCAAGTCAAAAATTACCCGTTCTGGGTTGCTTTGGTTGGCTTCGGCCATGCGGTAGACTTCCCCTAACGGAACTGGCGTAACGCGAACCGTATTGGCTAATTGGGGATTTTGAGTTTTCAGTTTCTCGATGAATGCTTGAGCATCCTGTTGAGAAATAAACACTCCTGTTACCGAGGAGTTTCCGGTATTATTCCCTTGACCGTTGGGAACTGATGCAACTAAAGGCGCGCCTTCTGCATTGGTGATGGTGAAGACGGGCACTTGTTGCAGTTTCTGCATGAGTTGTTCTTCTGAAAGTGCCATTGCTGGATGAATTCCCACAAATGCGGAACCGACGACGGTGCTACTTAAAATGCTTAACGCCAAACCCCACCGGGTTAGCGATTGTTTCAAGTTTTGAGGAAGAAGTTTGAGACCAGAGCGAACTGAACTGCGCTCTAAGGAACCGGAAGATTTAGACATTGGAAATACTCAACTCGTTACAACAGGTTGTTCTCTACATAGATGCTGCCATTGGACTCGCAATTGCGGGCGAACCCACAGCCCATCGCCCCACTGATTGATGTTTAGAGATTGTACTTGAGGGTAGAGTGTTCCACACTTTGAGTCTAGGCCGAGGTGGGATTGAAACAATGAAGATAGCACAGTCGGGTCAGTTTAACGTTAATACCTTAACTCAGAATCTCCAAGCGGAACAAAAATCTTTTTATTCAGCGGGCGGGTTGGGGGGGCGATTTCTTGTTTCCCTGAAGGCAAGCCTAAATCAGCCTGAGCTGGCGTTTTTGAGTAGATGCAGGGCTAGTATATTAATATCGCCAAGCCTTAAGGAATCCGGATTTCGGCTTCGCTTTTCACCAGATTAATCGCTTCTACTACCTGGTGAATGGCGCTAGCTTGCTGTTGGGTAGACAGGACAATCTGTTGGGAACTCAGAACGACCTCATCAATGGCTTTTTCAACTCCATTAAAGGCGATCGCTGTCGATTGGGCGAGATCGACGCCGCGCTGTACGGTTTGATTACCTTCGGTAGTGGCTTGGGTGACAGTGCGGACGAGTTTTTGAATATCGCCCACCAGTCGATCGATGCGCGAGGCAGACTGACGGCTTTGATCGGCGAGTTTGCGAATTTCGGCGGCGACAACGGCGAAGCCTTTCCCTTTCTCTCCGGCGCGAACGGCTTCGACTGCGGCATTTAAAGCCAGCATATTGGTTTGATTGGCCAGTTCAAATACTAAGGTGGTAATTGTGCCAATTTGTTCGGCGCTGAGATTCAAAGATTGGCTGTGTTGGGCGATCGCTTCTACGGTTGTTTGTAGGGTCTGCATCCCTTCTAGGGTCCGATCGACGGACGCTGCCCCTTGTTGGGTCAAACCGAGGGCTTGCTGGGCCCCTAGGTCAACGGTGCGGGCCTGTTGCGTCACTTGCTTGGAAGAGGCTTGCAACTCATCCATTTGTTGTAGCGCGGCTTCCAAGACGCTGCGCTTGCTTTGTTCGGTTTGCAAGGCGGTGGTTTTTTCGGCCAGCAAGTTCATTTTTTCTTGAACTTGGCGTTCGAGTTCGTCGGTTTTAACGATCGCCTGACCTGCTAGGGGTCGCAATAATAAGATTATTCCTCCCGTTCCGAGCAAGCTTAGGATGGCGATCGCAATTCCTACCCGAATGACTTGTCGATCGATCGTGGCGTAGAGTTCTTGACTGTTAATGGCGATCGCCAATCCCCAATTACTATTAGAAATGGGTTCGTAGGCGATCACGGCGCGATCGCCCCTCAAACGGTCAGCATTCAATAAGCCTGCGGTTTGAGTTGTAACGGCTTGTTCAATGGCTCCATTGAGATCGCGCTGGGTGGTTTGCGAAGTATTTCTCAAAGGGAAAAAGAGCTGAACTTGCCCGTTACGGAAGGCGGCTAGCACGGTTTCGCCCGTTGTCCCTAAACCCGTGTAGTCGCTTGTCACCCGTTGCAGGCTGGAGATTCTAAACAAGACGACATCCGTTCCGACTCGCATTGTCCCGTTTAGAATGGGCGTCCCTACGACTAGATAACTTTGTTGCCCAATTTGGATCGGTCCCCGCACGATAGCCGCTTGAGCGTTCGCAGAAGGGATACTCCAAAACGCTTCTGGGATGGTTTCTCCAACCTGTACCGCCAAGCGGTGCGAGCTGTCGAGGCGGGTAATTCCTACCACTTCTTCAGATTGATTTAACGCATCTGTCAGAATGGGGGTAATTGCGCTTACCAAAGCATCGCGGTTGATTTGACCTCGATTATAGGCTTCTACCTGTTCTCTGGCACGGGTACGCCCTGCAATCTGTTGAGCCACATCTTGAGCGCGCGAGAGGAACTCTTCTACAACTAGCGTTCTCGTTTTCAGTGCAGATTGCAGGTTTCGCGCTTCAGCTTGTCGGAGTTGTTGAGAAAGCGGCACAATCGATGCGATCGCCACAATTGCACTAATGGTCAAAATCCCAATAGAAGAGTAAACCACTAAGGATCTTTGTAGTTTTTGGGTGCTAGTTAGTTTAGCAGGGCCGATCTGCTTCATTGGGTGCGCCTTTTGCCAAAATGCAAGCTAGACATTGAAATCCATACTTGCATCTTATTCGCTTCCGATTGTTTCAAGCACAAACGTTAATAACTGCTCTTAAACAATTACAGAACTTCACGTTGTAAATAAGGCTGCAAAACATCAGGAACTTTAACGCTTCCATCCGGCTGCTGATAATTTTCTAAAATTGCGGCCATCGTGCGTCCAACCGCCAATCCAGAGCCATTCAGTGTATGTACGAATTGCGTTCCTTTTTTGCCTGTTTTAAACCGAATATTCCCGCGTCGTGCCTGAAAATCGCCACAATTAGAACAACTCGAAATCTCGCGATACTTGCCAGAAGAGGGCATCCACACTTCTAAATCGTAGGTTTGATTGGCCGAAAACCCCATATCTCCCGTACATAGCGCAATCGTTCGATAGGGTAATTTCAAAGCCTGTAAAACCCCTTCTGCATCTTGAACTAAGCTTTCTAACTCTGCGGCTGACTGACTGGGATGGACAAACTTAAACAACTCAACTTTATTGAATTGGTGCAGGCGAATGAGTCCCCGCGTATCTCGCCCGTAACTTCCTGCTTCTCGGCGAAAACAAGGCGTATAAGCACAGTAGCGAACGGGTAAAGATTCCTCTGGTAAAATCTCATCTCGGTAGAAACTCGTAACCGGAACTTCCGCCGTCGGAGTTAACCACAAGTCATCGCGATCGCACTTAAAACTTTCTTCCGCAAATTTCGGGAGCTGTCCCGATGCCGTCAAAGAGGTACTATTAATTAAATAGGGCGGACTGACCTCAGTATATCCTGCTTCTAAATGGCGATTGAGCATAAAGCTAATTAACGCCCTTTCTAAAGCTGCCCCTGCCCCTAAAAGCGTTACAAATCGACTTTGAGCGATTTTAACAGACCGCTCAAAATTGAGAATTCCTAACTTTTCGCCAATCTCCCAATGCGGCAAAATATTCTCATTTGTGGGTAAATATTCATCGCCCCAACGCCGAACTTCTACGTTTTCTTCTTCAGTTTTACCAATTGGCGTGGCTTCGCCGGGTAGATTCGGAATCGGTAAAAGGAATTCAATTAACTTTGCCTGTAATTCCTTTTCCTTGGGTTCTAATTCAGCCAGTTGCGCCTTAATTTGATTTCCCTCATCTTTTAAGGCTTGCACTTCTGGAGAATTTGCAGGCGTTCCCGACTTTATTTTCTCTCCAACTAACTTACCAACTTCATTACTCCTCGCCCGCAGTTGACTTCCTTGTGTCTCTAACTCGCGTTGCTGGCGATCGATCTCTAAAATCGGTTGTAGGTCATATCCACCCCCCCGACGATTTAGAAGTTCTTGAACTTGCTCAAAATTATCTCGAATCTGCTTAATATCCAACATACTTTTAATCAATCACGCACAAAATAGGGGGAGAGAGTGCAAAGTAGTAAGTACCGAGTTCCGAGTTCCAAGTTCCGAGTTAGAAAGAGAGTGCAAAGGATAAAGTTTTGAGTATCCAGTAAGGAGTTAGGAAGAATACTTAAAACTTTTTCACCAACTCTTTACCCTATTCAAACAGAAATACTCAGCACTCACTCAAAACCCCGCTACTTAGCATACAAGCAACGGAGCAAGCGCACTCAGCACTCAGCACTCAGCACTCAGCACTCCAGTTAAGGAACTTCGATCGGAATCAGTGAATTTTCGGGCAAATAGCCGCGAAAACGTCCATTATCCGATAGGACTAAAACCAAGCGCAATGGCCAGTCTGGAGGAATGTGCAGATCCGCCCAAGGAACCGCCAATTCTAGACAATTTTGATAAGCAATTTGGGCGCGACTGGTGCGAGTATGCCATTGATGGTGTTCGGCGGCTTCTTGGAACCAGAAAGATTGGGTGAGTAAATTAATCCCTAAATGGTGATGGTAGAGATAATTAACAGGCGCTCGATCGGGGGTATCATCTAGAGGCACTGGACTATTGTGCATGGTGCGATCGGGATAAAACCACAGGAGGTTTAACTCTGAGGGGAGATCGCGTCCCAGTTTTACCCCACTTTTGAAGTCTAGACGCAGATAGAAATTTAGGTGATCCACGCCATACCACAGCCGTTGAACGGTGGAACTCTGGTGCATGGTACCGCGCGCGCCGCCAATTTCCAACCGTCCGGCTTTATCCCAGTCTTGTTCGTCTCCGATCCCATCAATGACAGGGTGAATGAAGCTTTCTGGACGATGATCGCCTCTGGCTTCGTGAATTTCTACGGGATATTTGACTTCTGGGGGAACGGTTTCGTTGAGGGCTTGATAGATGGCGGCGAGGTGTTCGCGGAAAAGTTGGTCAAACATGGCATCCTGGTTAGAGGAATGACCTTCCCCAAACCACCAAAACCAGTCCGATCCTTCAGCGGCGTAGAGGGCTTCCCAGACTTCGGGGTTATTTTCTTCGGTGGCTTCGGGATGTTTGGCTAAGGTTTCTCTGGCGTTGGTGAGGAGGTCCCAAGCGCGGTTTTTCGCCGGATCGCCGATCCAGGTGGTGAAGCTACCATCTACCCAGGAACCGCTATGCAGGCGATCGCTCTGGATGGTTTCGGTGGCGGGGAACTGGTCTAAAAATTCGGAAACCGTAACTAACTGAATCTCAGAATGCTCGCTTAAGGTTTGATAGAGCGATTCCAGGAAGGGTTTCCCATCTTGATGATAGTATTCCCAACAGTTTTCGCCATCTAAGGCAATGGTAACGAGCCACGGTTGTTGCAGGGCCGATCCGCCACCGGGTTGACGATGTTTGAGCGATCGCGCGATCGCCTCCAGGTGTCCCACTAAGTCGGCGGAGGCTTTCTTGGCGTCCATGTTGGCGTAGGTAAAGCCTACCAAGTCCGATAAGCGGTGATCGCGGAAGACGATGGCTAAGTCTCCGTGAGGCGTTTCTAAGCGATAGGGACGATATAAATATTCCGGTTCGCAAACATTCCCCACCTCATCGCGATGGAAGAAGTGATGCAGCGTCCACCCTAACACCGCCTCATCGGAACACAACCATTTAAATCCTTGTTTGGCAACATCGGGTAAAATCGCCGGACTTACCGACTGTTCCGACGGCCACAACCCGCGAGGCGCGCAGCCAAATCGGTCGAGATACATATCCCACGCCTTCTGTAAGTGGCGGGGATTGTCTTCAGGCCAGCGGAAACGTTTTTCGGGTAATGCCATGCCAGGGACGGCGATGCGCCCGGAATTCGTATCCGCCAGTAGGGGTAAAATCGGGTGGGTGTAAGGGGTGGTGGTGACTTCAAGTTGTCCGCTTTCCTGCATCTTGCGGTGTTGCGGAATAATCCGCCCCAGGATTTCCCGCTGTTTAGAATAGATGCGTTGGCGATCGCTTAAGCTAAAATTCCGCCCCTGCTTCAACCACCCCTCAATCTCCGGATCGTCCCAAAACAGCGGATCGATCCACGCTAAATTATGCCAAGCTAATAAATCGCTATAATCTTGCTCCGTCCAATTCTCCAAACACCAAGCGCGTCCTTTCCCCTGGCGCTGATAGTACAATTCGGCATAGCGCGGATGTGGATCGACTAACGTCCGGTGGTTGGCATCAAAGAAATGTTCAATAATAAAGCGCTGCTGTTCGGGATCGAGTTGGGCTGTTGGCGTCAAAGCCAACTCTAAATACGGATCGAACGCCGTACCCGCCGCATAATCCTCAATCTGCATCATCAATGAGGGAACTAGGTTCACTGTTTGATGCAGCTTGGGATAGCGTTCCAGCAATAATACTAAATCTAAATAATCTTTTGTTCCATGCAGGCGCACCCAAGGGAGACGATATTTACCAGCCACCCGACTTTTATATAACGGTTGGTGCTGGTGCCAAATAAACGCAACGTAAAGAGGATAAGTCATAAAGATAAATGGAATTAGGAATTGGGGAAGGAAAGTGCCAAGTTAAACGCTTCATGACACTCCTCGACCTAAAGGTGCGAGGATTCTTGGTTCCACGACACACCTTACAGTTATCTAGCCTTGCGGCAGTGCTTAAACCAAATACCCGTTAAGAGTGAAAGGATTGTATCGAGCGTCAAGATTAGGGAATTTGGGGAAAGTGAATGCAAAAATAGAATCGATCCGCCTGCTGTTGCGAAGTACAAGCCGGACGCGATCGCACTCTTTCACAGTTTTCCCCAACTCCCCACTCAGTACCGTCACTGAGTCGATCGAAGTTCAGCACTCAGCACTTAGAGGACCTGTTCAACTTCACCAATTTCTGGGATAAACTCGCGCAGGCGGCGTTCAATTCCCATTCTCAAGGTCATGGCAGAACTCGGACAGGAACCGCAAGCCCCTTGTAAGCGAAGTTTAACAACAGGCCCCTCAATGTCAACTAATTCAACGTTTCCGCCATCAGCCATCAAGTAAGGGCGCATTTCGTCCAAAACTTGTTCGACATTTTCAGGAGTCAAGGCAAGGGTTTTCGTTTGAGACATAATACACCTGTACGATGATTGTGATTGCTACTAAAAGCACTGTTTCGATCCTAGCGCTATTCCCGAAAGGAGAGCGATTAACGCTAGGAAACTGTAGCAGGTTCTAACAGCCGGACATTGGAATAATTAAACTCGGTGGTGGTTTGTTCGCCTTGCTTGTTGGCGTTAACCACTTGGTTGGTCATCACGTAATAATTACCAACTTTTTCGTAGCTATCGTGAAATTGTAACTCTTGAATTTGCTGACCGGTTTGCGGGTTGGTGAAAACAGCGTCGTAGCGCTGGGAAAGGTAGCCTTCTGGGGTTTCTAGGCTTTTGTAGGTATCGATGACAAATGCCATTTTGCCCATAACGCGGCTGACTTGACAGATTTCGGTACCGCGAATCTTATAATTAGACCCCATCGAGTCGCCTTGCACTAAGATTTCTGTTGCACCGCTATCGTCGGTGTTGCCGAGGCTAAAGCTATTTTTACCATGTGCTTGCTCAAAGCTAGAGCGCTTGCGGTGGGTGACAACATCCCGCAGTTGGGTGTAGATGCTTTGCTGCACTTCTTCGTTATCTATCCCACTCACTTCTACGCTGAAGTCTGGGTTAATGCGAACGGTACCCTGATAGACTTCATCGCCTTGGGTTAGGGTGACATCGGCAGAATATCCAGGGAAGTTAGCATCCCAGGTGTAGCGATGCTGATAAGCGGCTTGAAACAAGTCGCGAGCATTGGTTGGCTCAGTCATTGTCGATAACTCTCGAATGCGTCTACATTAATCTTAGTTTGACATTCTTCGAGCCACTGCTGAGTAACGGATCGGTTTTCCGGAATCGCAACTTTGCTTTGAATTTAACGATAAAAAATGTAGAAATTGGATTGGGCTGTAACCATCGGCTCAAAACTCCGGCTACGATCGTTGCAGCAGGTGCGATCGCACTCAACCCGCGAATTTCTCACCCTCGATTGACAACTTGCCAAACAACTGCAAGATATCCTCAGCCACGAACAAAATACAATTCCCTACGCCGCAGTAGCGGGAGATTCGCTGAGTTGGGGTTGGGGGGTGTTGGGAAAGAGTTTGGCTAAACCTTGCTTGACAAACGACTGAATGAAGGTAGCGCGTTGGTTTTGCTGAAAGACGGTTTTGAGGGTATTGCTGAGTTTTTCGAGATTGAATCCGGTTTCGGAGTGAATGTCTTGGGATTGGAAATATTCAATTAAGCTTAAGCCTGCTACGCGGGTGAGGTAGGCGGCGCTGATACCTTGGGCTGCCCCTCCAGCAACGTAGGTGACGGCGTGGGTTTTGAGAAAGTGGCTGATGGTGTTGGTGGAAAGTTCGACTAAACCCAGTTTCAGCATTAATTCGCCTGTGGTTTTGGCGGCGGTTTGGGCTTGTTGCAAGTCGAGTTTTTGTTGGTAAATTGCGCCTAAGTCCATCACCAATTGTCCGGTAATTGCGCCAGTCGCGAGTAAGTCTAGGGCGGGTACGGGGTTGGCGAAGGCGGTGGCGGCCGCAATCCATTGATATTGTTCGATAATGGGCAGGGCGCGATCGCGTCTGACTTGGTTTAAGGCGTCTTTAATTTCGCCTTTGAGTCGATCCGCTTTGCGTTTGGTGGTTGCCCAAACCAGTTGAGAGGCTTCTGTCGTCAGGATTTGGCTAATTTTGGCACTCAAAGGCGCGATCGCACTTTCGGGTTTTTCCAGCCATTCTTGGACGCTACCATCGGGTTGATGTTTGCGAACCCGAATTTCGCTTGGAGAAGCCGCGATCGCCATCACCTCTTCTGAGGCTAGCAGATGAGACACGCGCTGTTGTAGCTGTTGCAACACTAACGGCTGTTCTTCTGGGAGATACTGGTCTTGTTTATTAAAGACTAACAGCAGGCGGTGATGTTGCCGAGAGAGTTGGGATAGGCTTTGTAATTCCGATTCGGTTAAGTCGCCGTTCGTGACGAACAAAACCAGATCGGCAGTGCTGGCAAGATCGTAAGCAAGGGTATCTGAATCTGTTTCAGGAACAAACAAAGCAGGCGCTTCCTGTACGTTCCACTGGTTGCCCAAAGCTTGAACTAAACTGCTTTTCCCAGTCCCCTTCCCACCCATCACCACCAAGTTCAAGACATTACGGTCTAATTCGGGCTTCAGTTGGGCTAATTTTGCCTTCCAGGGGGCGATATCTTGATTTTCGGCTTCCAGGTAGCCAATGGCCGTTTCGGCTTGAGCGATCGCCTTTTCGGCCGTTTCGCGATCCACTGGCGTCAGAACTGGCGATAAATCCAGTTGAGGCGTCCGTTTTGCATTCAACCACCAAAATAGCGAAGAAAGCGCGATCGCGCTGAGTAAGCTAAACTCTCCCATCTGCGCTAGGGAATGCTGAAAACTCCCCAACAGCCAAAGCCCCAGAGATAAGCTTACGCCACCCACCAACATTGGACGCCGCATCAAAGCCGTCATGTCTGCCTCCCAAGCAAAATCAATCGTGCCAAACCCCACTTTACCAGGCTTGACTGCCCTCGCTCTATCTATGCTAGCAGGAGTGCTAGGGAGTGCTGAGTGTAAAGTGCTGAGTGCTGAGTGGGTTTAAGAGTGCTGAGTGTAAAGTGCTGAGTGCTGAGTGGGAATAGAGTGCAAAGTTCCGAGTTCCTAGTAGGAAGACAGTGCTGAGTTAATCGTTACCAAGTTTTCCTATCTCTTCTTCCCCCAACTCCCAACTCCCAACTCCCAATTCCCTTCTTCCCCCCATCCCCCCATCCTCTTCTTCCCCCAACTCCCTCTTCTTCCCCTATGCCAAAACCCCGCAACCTAAAAGGCTACGGGGCTAAGTGCTATCGGAATTTGGTGGCGGGGAGCGGATTTGAACCACTGACCTTCGGGTTATGAGCCCGACGAGCTACCAGACTGCTCTACCCCGCGTCGGCTTTTCTAGTATAAACCCAAGTTCCTAAAAAGTGCAACCCCTAAAACTCACTTTTTTTGAAAAAAGCCCGAAATGCTTACAGCAAGGACAATTCGCCGATGACCTCTAAGCGCTTGTAGCGATCTAGAGTCATATAGGTTTCTGAGAGGGATTCTGCAACCGCCGGGGCGATCCAACCCATCTGCTTGAGTAAATGAATTGCGACGGCGTGTTTGGCGCGTTTGGAGCCATCTAGGGCTTTAATCGCTAATCCCATCCCTTCCCCAACGCGGCTAATGGCTTGAACGCCTTCTGCACCACCTTTACTGACTAACTCGCCACTACTCAGGCGCATCAACTCGGTGTCAAAGGCACCCTCCCCGGCAACGAGGTGGGGGTGGTGGCTCATGGCGCGGACAACGCGTTCCATATCTAAATTTTCGCCAGAAGCCAGTTGCGCGTAGAGGGAGGCAATTTGACCGAGTTGCATAACGTAGGTGGGCGCGCCGCAGTCGTCGCGGGCGCTGATGAATTCTTCCCCCGGCATTTTCAACAATTCGGCGATTTTACTTAAGATTAGTTGTTGAACGGGGTGCTTGCGCCGCAGGTAACTTTCGGTGGGCCAATTGCATTGCTGACAAACGGCGAGCATTCCGGCGTGCTTGCCCGAACAGTTATGTTGCAAGCGGCTATGTCCGCCTTCAGGGACGGGACATTGCAGGGCGGTGGGATCGATGTCGCAACGCCATAGCACGTTAAACACTTGGCGGGCGTGTTCGGTGGTGCCTTGATGGGAACTGCAAATAATCGCTAAGTCGCGATCGCTTAAATCGTAGCGCTCTAAAACCCCCGTTTTGGTAACGGCAAGAGCCTGAAAGGGTTTGAGGGAGGAACGAGCAAAGGTTGCTGTTTCAGCACTTCCCGCAACAGACAGAACGCGCCCGCGATCGTCACAAACGACCGCTTCAACGTGGTGAATGGATTCAATAATTCCTTCTCGGAGCAGCCTGACTTCTAACTCTGCTGCTTGAGTGCGTTTTCCCCTCGTCATATTAATTACTAATGGTGTTGAGCTAAATAAATGGTTTCAGTTTAGGGCAAGCAATACCAAACTAAACCCCCGAAGCAAAAACTACCGGCTAGCCCAGCAAATGTCCACCGCAAACGTTTAAGGATGGGTTGAATTTGATAGGTCGCAATTAAGCGATCTTGCACGAGAACTTCAGGGGTTTTTGTCCAGATTTGTCCATCATACCAGCCGGATTCTTCATAACAGATCGCAGGGCGATTGAGGCGATCGCTTACGTAAGCCCATCCTAAGTAAAGCTGCAATAACACTAAGGTCAGCAAGATGTTAGCCCCAAGGGTTCCCCACAGGAAAAAGGAAACCGGATGCTTGGCAATGGGAAAGCTTGCGGCTGCAACTGGCCCGGAAATCAGCCAACTGAAACTCCAAATACAGGTAAGTTTGGCCAGATAGCGTTTCAAACCGAGGGTTCCCCAGCTAAAAAACCAAGATTCGCTGAGGGTTTTGTACTCATTGAGGGGCTGTTGTTCCGATGGAACGGGGCAAGCGGAAACCGAAGACTCCATCATGATCGCGATCGCTTATGAGTTGGCAAGGCTGGTATATTCAATCCGTTCTGCGTGACCCCAGAAGGCTTCTAAATTATAGAACTGACGTTCCTGGGGCATAAAGATGTGAACGATGACTTCGCCATAGTCATGCAAAATCCAACTGCCTTCGGCTTTTCCCTCGGTTCGCAAGGGGTAGCGCTGCCAATCTTCTTCGACTTTATCTTCAATGGAACGCGCGATCGCCCGCACCTGAACGTTAGAAAATCCCGTAACCAAGACAAAGTAATCTGCCAGGTAGGAAACTTCCGACACGTTCAGTAGAATAATATCCGAGCCTTTGCGATCGTCGGCGGCTTCAGCAATTGTTAAGGCTAATCGCTTGCTCTCTTCTAAGCTAAGGCTGTCGGGTTGTTGGATCTCTGTCGGGGCAACAGAGGAAGAAGAAATCGGAATAGGAGAGTAATCAGACATGCAAAGGTATCTTTTAAAAGGACAGTTAAAGCGGAAAACTTAGGCGATCCGTAGCTGGAATCGCGTTAAGCTGAAAGGGAATCTGACCGGCCAGAAGCGGGTCTGCCAGCCTGTTGTAAAAACCAATTGCGCGTTAAAAGGGTGCGCGGATGGATAGAACGGCGCGTTTCCAGTAAATAGCGAATGGAATAATCGCAGGTTAGCCAGACTGCTTGGGTCAAGTTTTGCTGGCTGGCGTGTCGCAACTGCTCTAGTTCTGGGGTATTTCCCCGACCGGGTTCTAGGGTATCTGCGAGAAAGACAACGCAGCTTAAAGGACTCATGCCGGGACGACCCAAAGTATGATTGGCGATCGCCTCGATCACCTCTGGATCGTCAACCCCGAATTCTTGGGTGGCAACGACAGCACCCACCTCTGCATGTAAGAGATGGGGATGGAGACGATCGACCGGATCGATCGCGATCTCGGCCGCTTGAGCGATCTGCAATAACCGTTGCGGTTTAAAGTATTTGGCCAGATCGTGTAAAAGCCCAGCTTGAGCTGCCTTAGAGGGGTCTAAATCATGGTGGCGAGCGAGTTCAATCGACATTTGCTCGACTCTCAAAATATGTTGAATTCGAGAGTCGGGCACGTTTTGAGCCAACCACACCAGGACGGCTTCGCGTAAAGAACCATTGGGGCAGTCGCGCATTGACAGAGGCAAACTCCTAAGTATCGCTTTGATCGGGACTAGCCGATGATTTCGATCTTAGCTTACGCGCCCCTATCTGCTTCAGATGCGATCGCCCCGCTCGCAATTTTCAGCGCGAAGAATCTCCCGGAAGCTCGCGACCCAATTCCGGAAGCGGCTGCATCTGAGGTTGGCGACGCTTGGTTAAACTCATAAACAAGTTTTCGTATTGATTGAGGGCTTGTTCTAAGGAATAATGCTCTAAAGCGTAGCACCGACCTTGTTCGCCTAAGTGCATCACCTTTTGGCGATCGCGATAAAGCGCTAACACCTGATCGGCAAGGGCTTGCGGATCTTCCGGCGGCACAATTACGCCACCACCACTTTCTCGAATGCCTCGCGCGGCGGTTCCATCTAAAGGTACTGATGCAATAATGGCGCGTCCGCTAGCCAAGAGTAACGGAATTTTAGAGGGCATATTAAACGACGTGACGCGGTGCTTTTGCACGACTAACCCCACATCTGCGGCGGCAAGCATTTCCGGTAACTGAGCGCGAGGTTGGAACGGCAAGAGCAAGACATTGGTCGCTTTTAAGTTATGGCAATCTTGCTCTAATCCTCGTAAAGCAATCTCTTCTCCCACAATCACAAACACAATATCTTGATACTCGCGCAAACTTGCGGCAGCTTTAATGACCGTTTGCAACCCTTGAGTTAAAGCAATATTGCCGGAGTAAAGAACAACAAACTTGCCCTCAAGATGATGCTTTTGCCGAAAAGAATTATTTTCTTGAGGCAGGGGCTTGATAAAGTTTGTATTCACCCAATTCGGAATGCAGACAATTTTGTCAGGCGATACGCCCTGAGAGATTAATTTATCTTTAAACCCCTCGGCAATCACGCTGACTTTACTAGAAGTTTTGTAGGCAAACCGTTCGAGAGCATCAACCGCCCAACTCAGCCAACTCCCTTTTTTGAGCAGCTTCACGCGTACGGCTGCTTCTGAAACAATATCTTGAACGTTCAGAACGATCGGACATCCTCGCAACCAACCAAACAGCGCCACAGGAACGCACACGGGAAGGGGAGGAACGGTAACGAAAACCACATCCGGCCGCCAGCCGCGATACGCTTGCAGAAAACTGGAACAGACGAAACTGCCATCGAGTAAAAAACGATCGAGCAGGGTGGGATGAGGCCCGCGAACGCGAACATAACTGCGCTGAATCGTGACGTGATTTCTTTCTTCAGTCAGATAAAATTTGCCTTTATATTCCTCGTAAATTTGTCGTTGAGGATAATTCGGCATCCCGGTAACAACTCTGACTTGGTGCCCTCGACTTACCAAATTCTCTGCCAGTTCGGTCATTAAAGGAGCGATGCCGATTGGTTCTGGATAGTAGTTGTACGAATAAATCAAAATACGCATAATCGCTTCGGTAAGTTGGGTAAAGATGGCATTCAATCACCAGGCAAAGGCGCAAGTTAGAGGAGTCATGAAGAACGAATTTCCATTCTTAAGGTTCCCAAAACGATTATGACTCAACCAGGGAATTGCAGGTATGGGCCAACTCTTTTGGGTCTCGGTAGAGAATAATCTACAACGGGGAGTTCGGTGGGTAGGCGGATACCTTAGCATTTCGTGTAAACAGCAAGATCGATATTCCCTTCTTTTCAAAATACAGACCATTTCCTTTCGATCCGGCTAGGTTCTTCACCGATTGCACCTAGAAAAGCGAACGTTTGAGCGACAGCCTGTGGAGACAAACAGGTTGAGGCTAGATATACTGTACCCTCATAGTAAAGAAATCATAGCAACTTCATGATTGCCT
The DNA here is from genome assembly GCF_001746915.1 of Desertifilum tharense IPPAS B-1220. Lineage (NCBI taxonomy): Bacteria > Bacillati > Cyanobacteriota > Cyanophyceae > Desertifilales > Desertifilaceae > Desertifilum > Desertifilum tharense. The sequence goes on along the minus strand of NZ_MJGC01000099.1, from coordinate 67,429 downwards.
TTCGCAACCGGAAAGATGGCCAGAAGGCTTGCTCGATGTGGGATTTAGCCTGATTCCAAGAAAAACCCGCCCTCGGTTGAAAGCGGGAAGACTTTAAAAATTGAGGGGACTTTTCGAGCCTCTAGAAGCTGATTTCCACGCTCATGAACCGACCGCTGAGTTGATCGGGTCGCACGTTATCAACGACAGCCAGGTAAGTATTGGATTGGGAAATGCGGATCGCTGTACCGTTTGCGAGTCCTTCTAGCACCAGGTTGGTGGAGGTTAAGCCGTCTGTTAACCCAATCCAGTCTAAATTGACTTGAAAATCGAGGATGCGATCGCTATTTTCTAGGGTCTTGCTACTCATAGGCGTGCGGAGGATAAACCAATCGCTCCCACCCCCGCCAATCAGGGTATCTTGACCGCGATCGCCAATTAGGGTATCGTTGCCATCGCCTCCTTGCAGCCAATCGTTACCTTTACCTCCCCACAGCACGTTATTCCCGGTCACGCCGTAGAGGAAGTCATTGCCATCATTCCCCATCAGGGAATCATCGCCCCTGTCGCCGTAAAGGGTATCGCTGCCTTGGTCGCCAAAGAGGGTATCGTTATCTTTGCCGCCAAAGATGATGTCGTTGTCTTTGCCCCCAAAGATGATGTCATTCCCCTGACCGCCAAAGAGAATATCATTGCCTTGGTTGCCCAGAATCGAGTCGTCGCCGAGATCGCCGTAAACGGTGTCGTTCCCTTGGTCGCCGCTGAGGGTGTCGTTATCTTTACCCCCAAAAATTAGATCCTCGCCTTTACCGCCATAGATGGTGTCATTTCCCTGACCGCCAAAGAGAATATCATCGCCTTGGTTGCCCAGGATCGAGTCATCGCCCAGTTGACCGTAAACGGTATCGCAATCTTGATCGCCGCTGAGGGTGTCGTTATCTTTACCCCCAAAAATTAGGTCGTTGCCTTTGCCACCATAGATGGTGTCGTTACCGCGATCGCCATATAAGGTATCGTCGCATTGATTCCCCAAGATAGAATCATCGCCCAGATGACCGTAGATAATATCGTTGCCCTGATCGCCGCTGAGGGTATCGTTATCTTTACCGCCGTAGATCAGGTCATCGCCTTTACCTCCGTAGATGGTATCGTTACCGCGATCGCCAAATAGGGTATCGTTCCCCTGGTTGCCTAAGATTGAATCATCACCCAAATGACCGTAAACGGTATCGCTGCCTTGATCGCCGGATAAGGTATCGTTGCCTTTTCCGCCAAAAATTAGGTCATTATTCTTGCCACCGTGAATGATATCGTTACCGCGATCGCCATATAAGGTATCGTCGCCTTGGTTGCCCAATAGGGAGTCGTCGCCCTGATGGCCGCGAACAACATCATTATCGCGATCGCCCAACAGGGTATCGTTGCCTTTACCCCCAAACAACCAATCATTCCCCTTACCACCATGCAACCAATCATTCCCCAAATCGCCAAACAGCGTATCGTTATCCTGGTTGCCTAACAGCGAATCATCCCCGATATGACCAAACAGCAAATCGTTATGTTTGCCACCATGAATCGTATCGTTGCCTTTTCCGCCATAAATCGTGTCATCGCCTTGATTCCCCAACAGCGAATCATTGCCCAAATTGCCAAAAATCTCATTATTAGCCACTTCGGGGAAATTAATCGTGTCATTCCCTTCGCCTCCAACATGAGCAATATATAGCGTTGTCGGACTCGGACGAGCCGGTGGTGCGACAAACGGAGGATCGTCGGATTGGGGAACACATTTGCAATCGCAATCTTTCTTGGGCTGCTCGGAAACAGGCGGAGGTGTTGGCGAAATCGGAGGAGTGGGAACCCCCGGAGGCGCTGGCGGAGGAGTCGGTTGGGGTTCGCCCCCAAGATCGGGAATCGGACGCGGCGTTGGAGTGGGAAGGGCAATGGGTGGCGGCAAAATACCTCCCAACAGGGATACCGTTCCTGCTGCCGGGGCTACTAATCCTTCATTATCCGTTGCCCTGTAGGTAAAACTGGCTCCTGTAAACTGCCCGGTCGGTCGGAAAAACAGTTGGTTAATTTGAGCGGGTGTAAGTTGTTGACCGAGGGTAATGGGAACTCCCCCTTGTCCTGGATCGCCCAGGTACAAAATCCCCTGCTCTGGGGGCGGTAAAGTCTCAATGGTATAGAAAGCAATACTGCCATCCGGGTCTTGACCAAACATTCCAGAAATGGGCAGGACTTGACCGGGAACAACGGGCGTATTGACATTTCGGACAATCGGCGGCTGATTCACTTCTGGCGAAATCAGCGCGACTGTGGCGCGAGCAGGGGTGCTTTCGCCGCGATCGTCTACGGCACTATAGGTAAAGTTAGTTCCGGTAAAGTTGCCTGCGGCTTGGAAAAAGAGGCGATCGCGATCTTCTGGGTTAATCTGTTGGCCCGCTTGGACGGGGACTAACTGGTTGGTGAGCGGATCTCGTAGGAATAAGGTTCCTTGGGCAGCAGGCGGTAAAGTATCAATTCGGTAAAAATCAACTTCACCATCCGGATCGGTCGCCAATAAACCCGTTACCGGGATGAGCGAACCGGGAAGGGCAGACACATTAACATTATTGGCAACGGGGGGCTGGTTGATAGCTGGGGAAGGCGTTAATGAAACCGTTCCATTCGCTGGAGTAGTTGCCCCGCGATTATCGGTGGCGCTGAAGGTAAAGTTTGCCCCGGTAAAGTTACCCGTCGATTGGAAGAATAACTGACTGGCTTGTTCTGGAGTCAGTTGCTGTCCCGCTGTGACCGGCGTTCCCCCGTTATTCGGATCGCCCAAGTATAAAATCCCTTGGTTTTGGGGGGGAAGATTGGTAATCGTGTAAAACTGAATCGAACCATCTGGATCGTTGGCAGAGAGGGGGAGTAAGCCAATAGCGCTATTGGGTGCAATGGGGTTCGCTGCATTGTCTGCCCGTGGAGGTCGATTGGCGATCGCAGGGGGAGCGAGCGATACTGTTCCCGGTTCAGGTGAAGGTTTGCCCAGATCGTCAAATGCCCGATAAGTAAAGTTAGCCTGCGTGAAATTCCCGGTCGATTGGAAGAATAACCGACTGGCTTGTTCTGGAGTCAGTTGTTGTCCCGGCGTGACGGGCGTTCCTCCATTATTGGGATCGCCTAAGTACAAAATTCCCTGATTGGCAGGCGGTAGCGTATCAATCCGATAAAACTCCACCTCTCCGTCCGGATCGCTCCCCGCTAACCTAGGAACCGGAACCGTACTACCCGGAAAAACGGATTGATTGAGGTTTTCGCTGGCTGGCGGCTGATTGGGAATTGTCCCCAAAGTTACAGTTGCTGGCAGTGGATCGATTGCCTCATTATTGTCAATGGCTGCATAGTCAAAGGTGGCTCCCGTAAATCCAGGCGTGGATTGAAAGACCAGGTTATTGATTTGATCGGCCGGGATATTTTGTCCAACTGTAACGGGCTGACCGTTGAGCAGCAAGGTTCCTTGAGTGGGTTCAGGAAGCGAAGTAATCCGAAACTGACTCACCGTGCCATCTTCATCGGTTCCCCCTAATCCAGTAATCGGTGTATTGCTATTGGGCAGAATATTCCGGGCCGCATCTAGGGTATTGGGCGGCAGATTCTCCGGTCTGAGGGTGACGGGTTCAGGGGTTGGATCGACCGCATCCTGATTATCAATGGCTGCGTAGGTAAAGCCCGTACCGTTAAATTCAGGAGTGGATCGAAACTGTAAATTACCAATCTGGTTCGCGGGTATTTCTTGACCGACGGTTACAGGTTGACCGTTGAATAATAAAGTTCCCTGGGTCGGATCGGGTAGAGAAGTAATCCGGAAACGACTGATAGTATCGCCTGCATCAGGATCGTTGCCACCGAGTCCGGGAATGGGACTTGTCGTGTTAGGCGCGATCGTTTCGGTTACGGGATTCGTATCGGGGGGACGATTTGCGGCTGATACAGGAATGGTAACGTCTCCAGGTCGGGGGCTTACTGCCCCTAGAGTATCGACTGCTGCATAGCTAAAGATTGCATTCCCCGTAAAGTTCGGATTGGGAACAAACGTTAGCTGGCTGGCTTGTTCGGGCGTGAGAGACTGACCTGGGGTAACTGGATTGCCGTTAAGTAATAGGGTTCCTTGCTCGCTAGGGGGTACGGTATTAATGATAAAGCGCTCGATGCGATCGCCAGGGTCAGGATCGCTTCCAGTCAATGGGGGAAGGACAACTGGAGTATTATTCGGCGTACTCGGTGCAGTAATGTTATCAGTTTGAGGCGGTTGGTTAATCGCCGCCGGGTTGAGGGTCACTTGTGCGGGAGTCGGGTCTACAGCACCTTGGTTATCAATTGCTGCATAGTTAAAGGTGGCTCCTGTAAACCCTGGAGTCGATTGGAACTGCAAGTTACCAATTTGGTCAGCCGGGATTTCTTGATCGAGGGTTACAGGTTGTCCGTTGAACAGCAGTTGACCTTGGGTTGGGTCGGGTAACGAGGTAATCTGAAACCGTTGAACGGTACCGTCGGGGTCAGTTCCCCCCAATTGAGTTAAAGCAGTAGTCGTGTTGGGTGCTAGGGTGTTGGTGGCTGGGTTGGTGTCGGGTGGCTGGTTCGCCGCTGCTGTAACGGGAATTCTAATTGTTGCAGGGGTTGGATCGGTAGCACCGCGATTGTCGGTTGCGGTATAGCTAAAGGTGGCATCTCCCACGAATCCAGGAGCAGGTTGAAAGGTGAGTTGAGCTGCTTGAGCTGGGGTGAGGTTCAGGGGTTGGCTGGTGTCTACTGGGATACCATTAAGCAGTAGCGTTCCCTGGTTGGGGGGTGGAAATCCAGTAATGGTAAAACTCGCAATGGGGTCGCCATCGGGATCGGTGGCACTGAGGGGAGGTATAGGCGCGATCGCATTATTAGCAACAGGATCGGCTGTTTTACTGTCAGCAACTGGCGGTTGGTTGGCCGGAATGGGGACGATAATCGTCACTGTGGCGGTATCGCACAGCGCTGGGTTTCCCGTATCGCAAACTTGATAGGTAAAGGTATCTGTTCCCTCAGTAAAACCAGGGTTTGGCGTATAAGTAATTGCTCCTGTTACTGGATTGATGGTGACTGTACCATTCGCGGGTTCTCCCCCTTGGGGAATCCTTACGGACGCTGGATTAAGATTGTTATCTGGGTCGGAGTCATTTGCCAGAACATCAATCGTAACAGGGGTATCTGGCTCGGTAGCGGCTCCATCATCGCTTGCTTGGGGAGGGCGATTTGCTTGGGTAACGGGGAGGGTAACGGTTGCAGGCGTGGGATCGACTGCCCCACGGCTATCTGTGGCAGTGTAACTAAAAGTTGCATCCCCAACAAAGTTAGGATCGGGTTGGAAGGTCAATTGAGCCGCTTCAGCAGGCGTTAAGACCTGATTGGGACTAACGGGTTGTCCGTTGAGTAACAGCGTTCCTTGATTAGCTGGAGGAATTGCTGTGATTGTGAAACTGGCGATCGGATCGTTATCAGGATCGGTAGCGCTTAAGGTTGGAACTGTGACGGGTGTATTGTTTGGCGTAGATGGGGCGGCTAAATTAGTGGCATTGGGAGGCTGATTGGGGATTGCCGTCACAGGAATGGTGACGGTTGCAATGTTGGAATCTGCGTCACCCAAAGTGTCTGTTGCTAGAAATCTGAAGGTAGCGTTGCCTTCAAAATTGGAATTGGGTTGAAAAGTCAGTTGAGCGGCTTGAGCTGGGGTCAATATCTGACCGTTGGTAACGGGTTGACCATTCAGGAGCAATGTCCCTTCAGTGGGGAGGGGAATTTGAGTGATAGTGAAATTGGCAATGCTATCTCCCGGATCGTTCTCAGTGGCGGTGAGGGTAGGAATTGCGATCGCCGTATTATTCGGCGTTGAATTTGTTAAAATACCTGTTGCGATCGGCGGATTATTATCATCATCAATAATAATTCCCAGTGCTTCCCTCGCTGTTGGGTCAATTGCTGCTCCTTGAGAACTATTCAATCTGACCGTAAAATTTTCATCTGGTTCAACGCGAGTGTCGCCAACAACTTGAACAACAATCGGTTTTTCCATTTCCCCAGTGGGATTATTTAAGCCGCGAGGGGCAAAGGTTAAAGTCCCATTATTGGCAACAAAATCGTTATCTGCAACTGTTGCTGTTCCATCATTAGTAGTGTAGTTAACTGTCACTGGAATATAGCTAACATCACTCAGAACCGCTGTGTAGTTGTAGGCAGTTGTTCCTGTGTCACCCTCTACCTGTGAAATTTCATTCGGAATCAGTCTAACCGTATTGTTAAAGACAACATTACTGAGTAAGGCAATCCCGTGAGCAATTGGAGTGTTTACTGAGTCGGGTCCTTCACGAAAAACAATTTCAAAACTATCTACAGGATTCGGAAAATAAACAGTCAAATTTCCTCTAGTGGTATCTGCCAATGTCACGCTACCAGTCGGTCGGTTTTCTGAAAGAGCAGTACCTGTAATTACATTCCCTAAAATTGTATAAGATGGATTATTCGATTGAATAAACTGAGCACCAACCGATGAACCCCCGTTAAATCCAGTAATAACGACTTCATCCTGCCAAGCATTGTCAATAGCCTTATCTATGTCATAAATTTGGAAGTTAACGTCATTAACCAGTTGATTAAATTTGACCGTCAACACCATTGCCCGCTCAGGCTTAATGTTTGGAGGAACTTGAAGATGAAAGATGAGGGCTTCCGGTGCTGTAGGATAACCACCATTAAAAAAACCAAAGTCATTTGGAGTTAAACCGTATGAAGGCAGATTAGCTGTAAGAGTTGCGTTATTATTTAGCGTTACTTCTAGATCAATATTGATGCCGCTGCCACCAACGTTGGTATAGGATGCAGAAAGCGCACCCGCACTAGGCCAGTTTAAAACAGACCAATCTAGGGTAGGAAGAATACCGGGGTAGGTTTGTAGGACGCAAGTATTAAAGGGTAGAGCTGTATTAATATTGCGAGTTTGATAGGCTAAATTCCAGGTGCCTCCTAGGTTGGAGTTGCCAACGGGGGTTTTTGCGGCTGCGATTGTTGCGCCTGTGAGTTGGCTGAGGTGGCGAACGAAGGTTTCTCCGATTTCACCTTGGGCCACGTTACAGCCGTATAGTAAAATTTCGGCTTGGGGGGCGAGCGATGCAGCCCATTTTTTGAGTTGAGGGGCGTAATGGGGTATGGTGGTTTGATTTAAGCTCCCCGTACTGAAATCTAGGCTGGCAGGCTTTCCGTGGGTAACGAGGTGCAGGCTATTGAGGCGTTGGCGTTGTGCTAAAAGTTGCGTAATTTGCTCAATGGCATTTTGAGCGGGATTGAGGATAATGACTTCTATGCCGGGTAAAGCGCCTTCAGCAAGGGTTTTGTAGTCTGCAATGCTTTCATCGATGAAGAGAATTTGATGAAGCTGGATTGAATGGGATTCTGAAGCGGGCTTTTGTTTGAGGTTGCTAGGGGTGCAGCGAGATAGGACGAGAGATGCAGAAATTTCCCGATTTTGGGTTGAAGCGAAAAGATTGTGTGACATACGTTTGACGATCTGGCAGATACACGAAATGGAGACATCATGCATGTAAGGCGATCGCATCCTTGGTTTACATCACCCCGAAACGGTTACTCGCTGGTGTTGTCTGCAAGGATTCAATCGCTGTTCATGCGACCCTTGATAAAGTAGAAACGTTGCACCCCTGGCTTAGGATGCCCTATTTTCCCATCTTTCTTAACATTAACTGCCGGTAAATGCCCAGAAAAAACTGAATTTTTTGTATAAAAGGGTAAATCTTATTGAATTGAGTCGCTGTCAAGTCATTATTAATACAAACTTTAATAGAACGCTGTTGGGTATTCTATTCCGGCTGAGGGGATAGTTGACGATAGACCCATCTGCGGACTCAAAATTATAGATTACTTATGAGCTTAAATTGAACTTCTAAATGTTACCAATCGCAGTCTAGAAAGTATCCAATGACACAGGGTCTGATTGTCGTTGAGACCAAGACTCGCCTGCGCTAAAGGCAGCAAACGGATCGTCTATCACAACGTCAACCAGACCCTACAAGCGGAATCAGCTAAAATTTTAGGATTTAACTGAGCGATTGGTTAACTCTAGCGTCTGCCACGTACGGGGACTTTGTTCAGATAATCAATATCGTGAGCCGAAACCCGTTGCGCGTAGTTGCGCGAGTTAGAAACGGAGGCTGCCATATTGCGGAACTTGCGCGGATCGCCTTCGGCCAGCTTGGATTCTTGATACTTGCGAGAGTAGAATTTCTCCAAGGTAAAGCGCCAGTCGGTTGTAACCGTACCTGCTTTTTCGCGGAATTCTTCGCCGTAACGAGGAGTCACGAGGTTAAAGGGACGCCCTTCTTTACGTTTGCGTTGGTAAGGAACGGTGTAATCCCCAAAGCTGTTGGTATACTCTTCGCTATCGAGTAGCGCATCTACAAAGCCGTAGAAGCCAACGGTAGCAATTTTAATCGACCAAGCAATTTTTTCGTCCTGATTGTAGGCTGACCGACCTAAGAAGCGGCGCAAGCAAACATCAACAAGACGGTAGTTGTCGTTAACTGAAACAACAAGACGATAAAAGGCTTCAGATTTGGCTAAACCCCGGATGAAATCGCGAACGGTTAAGTTACCGTTTTTGAGTTGCGATTCGATATGGGGTTGGCGGTTAAATTTGAGAACTTCGTGTTCGCTGAAAACTTGGCGATACGCTGCACCAATTAAGGTATCCACATCGGAAGCAGAGCCGCAATCTTCTAAACGGTAGATGTAAGGTGTATCTTCGTTAAGATCGGCAACACCAAAGCTCTTAACCCGTTGATTTTGCGTGGTTGGTTTGTAATCCAGTAATGGCAGTGCCATTGAATATCTCCTAAATAAACTAGAGAGGCAAAATGAATTGCAATGGAAAAGCTGTCAACTCATGGAGTTAACAAGCAAAGATCACAAGGGAAAACTCGCAGTAGGGCTAATGGAAACCGGAACGTTGGGTTTCGTTTCCCGCGTCGTATCAGGAATGGTGATATTAGCGGTGCTGACATTTGTATTCGTTGCTCTGGCTTTGGGTTTAATTTCCCGCGCCATATCTAAGAAGTTCCGAACATCGCCCCACTTGTAGCGTTGTTCTTCGAGCTTATCACGCCAGTATGACCCATAGCGGGGAGTGACGAGATTAAAGGGTCGATCTTTAAACCGACGCCGTTGATAAGGAACGGTATTATCTCCAAAGTTTTGGGTATATTCTTCGCTATCAATGAGGGCGTCAATAAAACCATCAATGCCTTGGGTGGCAATTTTGATTGACCAAGCAATTTCTTCGTCTTTGTTGTAAGGAGCGCGTCCTAACAGCCGTTTGAGGGAAACTTCAACGAGGCGATAGTTGGAGTTAGATTCAACGACGAGGCGATAGAAGGTTTCGGACTTGGCTAAACCGCGAATGAAGTCGCGAACGGTGATGGCTCGGTTCTTCAGTTGAGACTCAAGGTTGGTTTGGCGGCTGCTTTGCAGGATGACGTGTTCGCTGAAGATTTGGCGATAGGCAGCCCAAATCAGTTCTTGGACATCGCCAGCATCGAGGCAGTCTTCGATGCGATAGATATAGGGGGTATCTTCACCGGGAACTTCATAACCTGCAACCCGTTGATTTTGGGAAGAGGGTTTGTAAGTAAGTAAAGGGATGGACATGATGTGCTTGTAATAATGGATTTTTGGCGTTAAGCAATCCGTTGAGGGCGCTCAAAGATTGAGTTTGAGCGGGACTCAAAGCTGTCCGCACCTAAGATTTAGGTGTGGTTGGCAGATAGCGGTAGGGTAAAGCAACATTGTTCCGACCAACGAGGGGTTGATTTTCAATTTCCCGCGTGGTGTCCAGAAGGGGGTTATTTCTGACGTAGTTGCTGGCGCGGTCTGCCATTTGTTGATAGTTTACGCCGGTGGGGGTCAATCCGCGAGCCATTTGGAAGAAGGTATCGGGGACGGAACGACGAGCAACGCGTTTGTCGGGGTTGCCTTGGCCGGCGAGGCGCACTTGGTAGTAGCTGCCTTCGAGGTTGATTTGACGGGTGCGCCAGTAGTCGCTGTAGCGGGGGTTAACGAGGTTAAAGGGGCGTTCTTTGAATCGACGGCGTTGGTAGGGAACGATGTCGTCGCCGAAGTTTTGGGTGTATTCTTCGCTATCAACGATGCTGTCGATGAAGCCGTGTAAGCCTTGGGTGGCGATGATGATGGATTGGGCGATTTGCTCGTCTTTGTTGTAGGTGGCGCGTCCGAGGAGGCGCTTGAAGGTGAGATCGACGAGGCGATAGTTGGAGTTGGTTTCGCCAACTAAGCGACGGTATACGTCGGATTTACCGAGGCCTCGGACAAATTCGCGGACGGTGATGGCGCGGTTGCGAAGTTGGGATTCGAGGTTGGGTTGGCGGTAGCTGTCGAGGATGAGGTGTTCGCTGAAGATTTGGCGATAGAGGGCCCAAATCAGTTCGTTAATGTCGGTGTCTGTGGTGGCTGCGGAGAGCCGATAGATGATGGGGGTGTCTTCGTTGCCCACTTCGTAACCTTCGACGCGCTGGTTTTGGGTTACGGGGGTGATGTTGAGAAGGGGTATGGACATGGTGTTGTTTCCTATTTTGGGTATAGGTTTAGGCGCGAACTGTAGGAGGGTGGAGTTGCTGGCTGGCGAGTTGGATTCGCGATCGCACGCTCAGGTCTTGCTCGGTATTGAGCAAGGTTTCAAGCTGTTGGGCGATGGGGGTGCGAATCTCTGAACCGCTCTTCAGCGCCAGGGCTTGCAGGCCGACGATTGCGGCATAGCGAATTGCCCAGTCGGGGTCTTGGGCAATGGTGAGGAGGGCTTGGTAAGCTTCTGTTTGGGCTGCAAGCAGGGCTTCGGGGGCGAGTTGCTGCCAGTTGAGCATTCCCAACCCTTTACAGGCGGCGCGGCGGACGCTGGGTGCAAAGTCAAATTGCGCGGCCTGAAGTAAGACTTCTAAGGCTCGCGGATCGGCGATCGCCGCGAGGGCGCGAGTTGCGTAGGCTCTTGCCCCGTAGTTATAGCCATCAAGCTGTTGCAAGATGGGGGTAACGGCAACTTCGCCGAGTTGAACTAAGCCATCTACGGCAGCTAACGCTGCGCCGGGATTGTTATAGCCCAAAACCGCGATTAGGGTAGGAATCGCGGCTTGGGTTTGCGCTTGGCTGAGGGCTTGGACGGCCTGGACAAGGCGCTGGGGAGTATCGGCTTGTTCTACGGCTTGGATGAGTTGTCGTTCGGTCTGGGACATAGGCTCGCACAACAGAGTCATAGCGTGATTAATTCTCGATCTCGATTTGACTCTAGGGAAATAGCGTTTGATGCTCCTAGAGTAAGGAGTCCATCAGATGCATGACTCGGATGGTGGCATCGGTTAGCTCGCCAGAGGAGCTTTGACCCACTTGATGTTCGAGGATGCCTTTGAGGGCAAGGAGTTTAAAGCTATTTTCTACGGGCGCTTGGGCGATCGCATCGGCTGCGGGTAGGTAGCCAGTAGCGCCGAGGTCTGATAGGGCAACGCGACGGAGTTTCAGGTCAGCTCCGGCGAGGGCTTGAATCAGCTTCTCAGCATAAAAAGCCTCTCCTGTCAACTGGTACATGGCTCGCGCGGCGGCGTAGCGTACTCGTTCTACAGGATGGGCTGTAAAGGGTTGAATCAGCGCGATCGCTTCTGTGGCTTGGAGTTGTCCCAAGGCTTCCATGACGGCTTCGCAGGGCTGGGTTAGGTGAGGGCGGCCCGGAACCTGTTGATTGGCTTCGACGCCACCAGAGAGCAAATGCATCAAAGGCTCAACTGCACGTCGATCTTGAAGCTGTCCCAAGGCTTGGGCTGCGGCTTCTCGAACGTAGAAGTCCGAACAGGTCAAGCATTGAATGAGTTCTGGAACGGCTCGCGGGTCGCCCAGCTTTCCCAAAGCACGGGCTGCATTGCGCCGCAGCGGATACCCTCCCAACTCTGTACGGTCTTCTTCGTCCGTCAGGGCAAGTATAAGGGCATCAACTGCGGCTGGGTCTTGGATGCGGAATTTTCCAAGCCACCAAGCGGCGTAATAGCGGAGACTCGTGTCCTGATGGCGCAGATTCGCGATCGCCTGTTCAACGGTTAGCTGAGGTGCTGCAACGTCGGTTGCAAGACTAGGCTCTGACATATTTGGCTCAGTTACAAGTTTTAAGGGCTATGCGGGCGAATGCTGGCGTCTGGACAATGGCGGTTAAAGCTTATTCAGATTTTTTCGCTTTTGCCGCTTTTCCTTGGCTTTCGCTATCAGGCTTGAGGGCAGATTCTGCCGTCATCGGTTCAATATTAACAATCCGACCGCCGAGGCGAGAAATGCGTTGCATTTCGTCGTTCATGCGGTCGTAGGGAACGGTAATAAAAACACTACCGCTATTGCGAATAGGATATTTATTGCGATCGGTGCCTTGGTTTTGGCGCAAGCCGACGACTTCGTAGCGAAACATCCGGCTAGCTGCGGAGTTCAATCCACCTGTACCGACAACGGTCTGACCACGCATGATTCTGATATCTCCTACAGAAATTTTTCGCGAATTGGCATCTCGCTCAACGTTGAGGTTACGCTGGGCTAATGCTGACGATTTTTGCCCCAGTTTTCTGTAACTCTTGCATTTTGCTGGAGAGTCGTTCGTAGGGGACAAAAATGGCGGTGCTGCTGCGACGGACTTTAGGATAGCCGGGGGAAAGGACGCCGGTGACTTCGATGCGATAAACGCGATCGCCTTCACCTACTGCATTTCCGAGGGTTTGACGCGGTGCGAGGTCGCCCGATGCGCGGAATGCCCAGTTGGGGTTGCTGCCCGATGGTCCAACGATGGAAGAGGCGCTGTTTCTGGCGAGTTCGCGGGCGAGGCGAGAGCTGGTGCCTTCAACTTGAGCGCGATCGCTGTTTGCATAACCCCGGTAAAGGCGGAACATCCGGTTAAAACCAACTGTTTTTTGACCGGGTTGGGTGGCAAATCCCCGATAGTAAGGAACGATATTGTCCCCAAAATTGGAGGTATACTCTTCTGAATCGATGTAGGAGTCGATTTCAGCGTCGTAACCTTCGTTGTGGTACAAGTCGAGGTGGTAAATCACCTCTGCTTCATCGTAGGGAGCGCGCCCTAACAGATGCTTGTAGTTCAGTTCAATAAACCGAGTCTGAAAATTGTTGTAGAAAAACTTTGTTTTATACAGCTCTGACTTGGCGACGCAACGCACGAACTCGCGGACGCTGATGTTACCATCTCTGAGCAAAGATTCGGCACTCGTTAGGCGTTCAGATGCCATTAAATAGTCGTTGCCAAGCAGTTGCCTGTAAGCGGCACGAATCACCATTTCTACATCGGCTTTCGTCCAGTTCTGGCGCAGTTCAACTTTTGCCATATCTGAGAAAGCGGACGTTCCCAGTCTTGATGCTGCTGCTGTAATTGCCATGTTTTAACCTCCCAATTGCTGTGCATCGATAGATAAAACAATGCCCGGAGAGATAAACAGTTACTAACTCATTTGCTAGCACCTGCATACCTTTCCGGGCAACACGACCGACGTTTAGCTCAGGGCGTTGATCGCGTAGTCGATGTAGGTGTTGGCTTCGTTAGCCGCTTGTCCGCTCAAACCGTGGTTCGCTTTGATGTGCTTGAGGGCTTCAACATACCAGCTAGGAGATAGGTCGAAGGTGCGGTTGATTTCGTCTAAACCAGCAATCAGGTACTCATCCATAGGACCGGTTCCACCTGCAACTAAGCAGTAAGTAACCATGCGGAGGTAGTAGCCGATGTCACGAGCGCACTTGGATTTGCCGCGAGAATCAGAAGCGTAGTTAGCACCCTGCATTTGAGTGGTGTAGGGGAACTTCTGATAAACCGCGTTAGCAGCACCATCGATCAAGCTTTGAGCTTTGTTGGTCAGAGCGCGAGCAGCTTCCATGCTGGCAACAGCACGCTCGAAACGACCGTTAACCGCTTGGAGTTCGGTGTTACCGAGGAAACGTCCTTGGGTATCAGCAGCGGCGATTGCTTCAGTAATCGGAGTTTTCATCGTTGAGAGATCTCCCTAAAATTAGTTTTGTACTTGAGTTCAAAGAGTTAACGTAGACTAAGCAACAGCAGAAGCTGCACGATCGAAGTAGCCAGCTAATTCAGAAACTAACTGAGAGCAGTCACCTTGGGTGATGCCGCTGGGGTCGTTAACGATTTGAATTGCTGCGTCTTTCATTTTTTGAACGCCAGCAGCAACCGAACCGCCGGGTACGCCCAGAGCTTGGTAGGTTTCACGGAGACCATTCAAGCAGCGGTCGTCTAGAACGCTAGAATCACCTGCGATCGCAGCATAGGTGACGTAGCGGAGGATGATTTCCATGTCGCGCAAGCAAGCTGCCATACGACGGTTGGTGTAAGCATTTCCACCGGGTTGGATCAGTTGGGGTTGCTCTTCAAACAACGCGCGAGCAGCGTTGGAAACGATGGTAGAAGCGTTGCTGGTGATCCGGTTAACAACGTCTAGGCGCTTGTTGCCTTCTTTCACCATGTTGGTGAGGGCGTCGAGTTGAGCGCTGCTCAGGAACTCGCCCTTTGCATCAGCCTGAGAAACGACCTTGGCGAATGCGTCTAACATGAATTCAATCTCCTACTTGCAAAAATTTAGTGGGATTTTGTTAAGCCAGTTTATAGCTGTTGGATCAGCTTTTTGGAGTCAGATAGTTACGACTGCTCAAAATTCATCTTTGGCTATTGTGGCTTGACTCAATTCTGAGAATCTTACCACTGAAACCGATCGGTTTCTGAGAGATTTTCACATTTGTTTGTGAAACAGCAAGCTTAATGATACTGAGCCTTTGTTGAACTTTGGAGCGATCGTTTATCCCCTCCAGGTTACTTTTATACAATGCTCTCAAGGCTTTTTGCATTAAGTTTTGTAAAAAATATTCACTCTTGACTAACTTAAATCCCTATCCGCTTCGTAATCCTGGAAAGCTGGGCCCCAAACGTACATATTTCTTAACAAAGACCGGTATTTTTGCTCATCTTTCTGGCAGGCAACTTTTTAGATTTTCTTAAGCTTTGATAGTAACAAATACTCACGACAAAAATCGGGCTGGAAGCTATAAGTCCCAGTCCAAGATCCAATGGCAAACGCCACCTTAGATTTAGCAGCGCTCAGAGAGCGTCATCTAGGCTTGATGAGGGTCTAGAGTTGCGATATGTTTAGCTAAAAGCCTCTCCACCGGAGAATCGTCGTTCTAACTTGTCCTCAGCCTTATGGCTACAGCCATAGAAAAAACGCGCAGATAAATCGAAACTTACCTGCGTCGCTTCTGGTTTCACCAACAAAGGACAAGGATCGACTCTAGCCAGTCACCCCTTCAGGAAAGCTACACAGCCGCAATATTGACAATTCGACCGCCGCGCTTATGAATCTCTTGATATTTCGTAGAAAGTTGGTCATAAGCAACCGTATAAACCTGTTTGCTGAAGCGAATCGGAGCCGTTTTACCAACCGGCCCTTGCACCACCTCAATTTTAAACATCCGGCTATCCGAACGCGCCGAAGGACTGGCTAAGGTACCACCCCTGAAGTCAGCAGACTCAAGCGCACCAGTTGGAGGAGAAATTGAGTTTGCCAAATTCATCGATAAATTGGTTCGCAGCCGAGCGCCTTTACCGCCAAATTGGGCATTATCGCTATTACCATCGCCGCGATAGAGACGAAAGAAGCGATTGTAACCGACTGTTTTTTGACCGGGAAGCGAGCTAAATCCTCGGTAGTAAGGCACTACGGAATCACCAAAGGCGCGATCGTATTCTTCGCTATAGATATAGGAATCAATATCCGCATCATAGCCTTGGGTTACGTACAGATCGACGTGGTAGGCAATTTCTGACTGGTCGTAGGGGGCGCGCCCTAATAAATGCTTGTAGTTTAGCTCGATAAACCGACCCTGGGAGTTGTTATGAAAAAAGCACTCCCGGTAAAATTCGGATTTAGCCAAGGTTTGGATAAATTGCCGGACTGTAATTTTGCCATTTCGCAGCAATGACTCTGCATTGATAAATTGGTCTTTGGCGTAAACGCTAATTCGCCCAAAAATTTGTTGATAAGCTGCACGAAAAACCTTTTGCAGATCGTCTTCTGTCCAGGGCGATCGCAGTTCCACTTTGGGGCTATCGAACTCGCTCAGACCAAACCGCTCTCTTACAAGATTGCTCATTACCGAAAAGCTCCGTTTAGTAGTATCTCACAAGGCCTAAAAGCGATAAGTAGTCAGTAGGCGCAAGAACTCGAAATTTCTAAACGCCCGCCTTCCCATCGCTTGAGTTTGAGTTAAGGGCTAGCAAAGACCATTCAGGCGATCGCGGTTGAGGACTCTGGCGCAAGCATCCAGCAGGTTTGATGTCTCCTGAAGTTGAGATCGGCGCGATCGCTCTCCCATCCAAGCCACTACAGGGGGGCTGCATTGACGTTCGTTGCTTGACGAATGCCATGCCAAACCCAGACCAAATTAGAGAAGCCCCGAAAGGCTGCAATAATTTGATACAAAATAGGCGGAATTCTGAGAAAAAGTGACTTGATATCTGAGAGGTTTAATGAAATCCGAATCGATTAAAAGTCCGACCTCGTTAGTGTTATTAAAACTTCTCAGCTCCTTTTACACAAGGGGGAAATACTGAGTTTTGTTGCGAAAAGTAAAGTTGGCTTAATATTAAGAGGTTGTAAAGTAAGCTTGAATCTGTCAAGGTTTAGGTTGTCTATTTCTCTGGTGAAATCCCCAGAAAGTAAAATAAGTTCATTAAGTTTTGTAAGCTCGATTGCCAGAAGAATTTAGCCCTTGACGCGGGCTTCTCTGACTGCTACTTCATTTCACGCCCTTCTGCCTCCTTCATAAATGAGGAAGGATTTAATATTTATTCATCTATTGAGTAAAAATTGGGTTGAATTTGTTATCGGTGTAACTGAAATTATGAACTGAGGTTCAACTTCTCAAAATTGAGTGTTATCCCAAAGTCGTTAAGCGGCGTCTGAGGACTTGCAGCAGCGTGGTGAAGCTTGCGGGTAAAGGCGCGATCGCCTCCACCGTTTCCCCAGATACGGGATGCTGGAGTTGCAAGCGCCAAGCATGAAGCGCCTGTCCGGGAAGATTCACCCCCACCGATCGCCCCGAACTGTACTCCGGATCGCCCACAATAGGATGTTTGATCGCCGCGCAGTGAACGCGAATTTGATGGGTTCGCCCCGTTTCCAGTTGAAAGTGCATTAACGTATAGTTGCCTAAACGTTCCCGAACCTGCCAATGCGTCACCGCCGATCGTCCCCCGCGTTCGATCGGGACAACCGCCATCTTTTTGCGATCCACCGGATGGCGTCCAATGGGGAGATCGATCGTACCGCTAGCTGCGGTTGGCGCGCCGTAAACCACGCCCAAATATTCCCTTCTGGCGGTTTTGGCTTGAATTTGCCCTTGCAAGTGATTGAGGCTAAAGTCATTCTTGGCGATCGCAATCGCCCCAGTCGTATCCTTATCTAAACGATGGACAATGCCCGGCCGCTTCTCGCCGCCAATGCCTGCCAGGTCGGGACAATGGGCTAAAATGGCGTTAACTAGGGTGCCGCTTTCGTGACCGGGGGCGGGATGCACCACTAAACCCGCAGGCTTATTGACAATCAGCAAATCGCTATCTTCATAGAGGATATCGAGGGGAATATCTTCAGCGATGAGTTGATCGAGGATTTGAACCTCTGGAATTGTCACCTGAAGGCGATCGCCCTGACTGACCAAAAGCTTTTTTGAGGTGCAAACTTGGTCATTCACTTCAACCTGACCGTCTTCAATCAGCTTTTGCACGCGAGAACGGGATAAATCCGGTAAAGTCTCTGCTAGGTAGCGATCGAGTCTTTGGGCCGTTCCTTCCACTAAAATAACGTCTCGATCCTCACCGTCCACGCGATCGCCCTGCACCAAATATCACCCCATTATTTTAACCTGCGATCGCCCTAGGAAAACTCAGCTTAACGAACCATGCTCGATTCGGACTGAGTTCAAGATAATAAACATAGAATCGATCAACCCTTTATCAGGATTTCATGGTTAATTCCGGGTCATCCACACCAAAAAGCAAGCTGTTAAACTGGTGGGAATCATTTACACCCTTATCCCGCCTGTTGGCGATCGCCCTTGCAGCCCCCTTAGCCGTTCTCAACGCTTGGGCTTTATCGGAAATCTTTGGCTATTTTGAATCTTTATTCGTAATTCTGCTCGTTGCCGCCCTGCTGGCCTTTTTACTCAACTATCCCGTCAGTTGGCTAGAAAAACAAGGCGCAAAACGGGGTCAAGCCGCCGTTTTGGTTTTCCTGTGTGCCCTCTTAATTTTACTGGGACTGGGTTTAACCTTATTTCCCCTAGCCCTAACCCAAGCGCAACAACTCGTCGCCCGCCTGCCCGAACTCATCGATTCAGGACAGCGGCAAATTATGATGTTAGACGACCGCATCGAAGCATTAGGGCTACCGATCAGCCTCGACGGGGTGATTCCGCAAATTAACACCCGCCTGAAAGTTGAATTGCAGCGATTAGCCGGACAAGCCCTCAACCTCACCTTAAGCCTAACGGTCTTAACCGTCGTTCGCTTACTCGATGTTTTGCTAACCGTCGTGTTGACCTTTTATCTGTTACAACACAGTAACGATATTTGGGACAGTATTATTGAATGGCTGCCCAGTCGGATTCAGCAACCCTTTTCCAATACTCTGCGCCTCAGCTTCCAAAACTACTTTATCGGACAAATTATCTTAGCTACCTGTATGGGGTTGGGGTTAACCTCGCTGTTCCTGTGGCTGAAAGTTCCCTTTGGTCTATTATTTGGCTTAACCGTTGGGTTAATGGCGTTGGTTCCCTTTGGGGGAACTGTGGGGATTATTACCGTTACTCTGCTGGTTGCGTTACAAAATATTGGGTTAGCCCTGCAAGTCTTAGCTGTCTCATTAATCGTGCAGCAAATTGTGGAGAATATTATTGCCCCGCGAGTTTTAGGCAGCGTCACGGGGTTAAATCCCTTTTGGGTATTTGTCTCAATTTTAACGGGCGTCAGAATTGGCGGACTGTTGGGGGTGATCGTCGCCGTTCCAACCGCCGTGGTGATTAAAGAAGCCCTGATCGCGATTCGTTCGGTGAGAAAAGCCCATCCCCCAGAAGACGATCCAACCGCTACAACCGTATACGTTAGCAGCGAGACGCCCCAAAAGTCAGAGATTCATTAAAAAAGGGGCTAAGTTAGCCCCTCGGTGAATTAGAAACGAGTGCGATCGCCAATGGCTGTTTGCAACCGTTCAATCACCTCAGATACGGCAATAGCGCCTAAATCTTGCGACTCCTTGCCAGCTTCCCGGATACGAACGCTAAGGGTATTAGACTCCACCTCCTTCGCCCCAATCACCGCCATGACGGGGATTTTCTCCTTCTCGCCATTGCGGATCATCTTGGGAAGGCGATCGCCGCTAGCATCCACCTCAACCCGCATCCCCAAGCTTCGCATTTGATTGGCGACTTGGTAGGCAAAATCCCGCTGAGTATCGCTAACGGGGAACAGGCGAACCTGCACGGGCGCTAACCACAACGGGAAATCCCCCGCATACTCTTCAATTAAGATACCCACCAAACGCTCAATTGAGCCAAAGGGGGCGCGGTGAATCATCACCGGACGCTTGCGCGTCCCATCTTCAGCCACATACTCTAAATTGAAGCGTTCGGGTAAGTTGTAGTCTACCTGTACCGTTCCCAACTGCCACTCGCGATCCAAGGCATCGCGGAAGATGAAATCGAGTTTGGGGCCATAAAAGGCAGCCTCGCCAATGCCCTCAAAATGTTCCATCCCCAAGGTTTCCACCGCCCGACGAATTGCGCTTTGGGCCTTATCCCACGCCTCATCGGAACCGATGTATTTATCCTTCAACTCCGGATCGCGGAAACTCAACCGCGCCCTAAAGTTACTTAAGCGCAGCGTCTTAAACACCGATAGGGTTAAGTCCACCACGTTCATAAATTCTTCGTCTAGCTGTTCTGGCGTTACAAACAGGTGCGAGTCATCCTGGGTAAAGCCGCGTACCCGCGTTAACCCCCCCAGTTCCCCCGATTGTTCGTAACGGTAAACGGTGCCAAATTCAGCTAGCCGCATGGGTAACTCGCGATAGGAACGCAAGTCGCTTTGATAGATTTGGATGTGGAAGGGGCAGTTCATCGCCTTGAGAACAAAACCTTCCTCTTCCGATTCGCCCATCATCGGGAATAGGTCATCTTTATATTTTTGCCAGTGACCTGATTTTTTGAATAACTCAACTCTGCCCACATGAGGCGAGACGACTTGCTGATAGCCGCGTTTGACTTGTTCTTGTTTGAGGAACTCTTCTAGCAACTGGCGGATGGTGGTGCCTTTGGGCGTCCACAGGGGCAAACCCGGCCCCACGAGATCGGAGAAGACAAATAAGCCTAGTTCTTTGCCTAATTTGCGGTGATCGCGTTTGAGGGCTTCTTCTTTGCGTCGCTTGTATTCTGTGAGTTGTTCGGGGGTTTCCCAAGCGGTGCCATAGATGCGCTGAAGTTGGGCTTTGGTGGCATCTCCGCGCCAATAAGCCCCGGCGACGCTTTCAATGTCGAAGGCTTTGGGGTGCAGTTCTCCGGTATTTTCTAAGTGGGGGCCGGCGCACAAGTCCCACCATTCTTCGCCGAGATGGTAGAGGGTGATGGGTTCGGTTTTGATGTCGTCGAGGATTTCGAGTTTGTAGGGTTCTTTAATTTGTTCGATCCGCTGTTTGGCTTCTTCGCGGCTGACTTCTTCGCGAATGACGGGCAGTTTGCGGTTGATGATTTTGATCATCTCTTTTTTGATCGCCTTCAGGTCTTTTTCGCTGAAGGGTTCGGGATGATCGAAGTCGTAATAAAAGCCGTTTTCAATCCAGGGGCCAATTGTCACCTGTGCTTTGGGAAACAGCTTTTGCACCGCCATTGCCATTACGTGAGAGGTTGTGTGACGGATTTTTTTGAGGGTTTCCGATTCACTGGTACGAGGAAGATGTATTGGGGCAGTTGGCTGTTGGACTTCTTGGAGTTCTGAAGCGGGCATGGGTTGTTTCACTTATTCCAGAGACTATCGTCTAGGTGACTTTGTATCCTGACGCAGCACTAGGGATAGCACTACGGTTGGGGATTGAAAAGCAGCAAGCTGAGAGCGAAAGCCGAGGGATTTGACTCAGCCGTCGGCTATAGCTCTATCTTACCGATTTGAGGATGTTCCTGTTGAGGCGATCGAAAATAAAGAAATTTCAGGCAAAATGTAACAAAACGTAAATCAGGTTAAGATTATGAGATAAGCTTAGTCATTCGTTTTAGTTTGATGTTTAACTCGAATCCGCCTGACCCAGAGCTACTGAAGTCGGTATTGCAACCTCTGCTTGAAGATTTTCAGTATTGGTTTGCGCGATCGCGTTCTATGCTAGAAGTTCAGGAGATCTCTTTTCTGAGCGACGCCGAACAAACCGACTTGCTAGAGCGAGTTAAACAGGCACAAGGGGAAGTCAGTGCAGCGCAAATGCTGTTTAAGGCAACTCAGGGTCAAGTTGGCATTGAAACTGCAACATTGATGCCTTGGCACCAACTGGTAACGGAATGCTGGCAAGTGGCGATGCGGTGTCGGCAAGAACAAGCGACTCGCATTCAACAGCAGTAATCGCTTTCCCTCCTGAAGGCGAGATGATGCAGAGTCAAAACTGTTGCGATGCGTCTATTGCCTGGGTTTATGGGTTGCTCATATTTGTGAATAACACTCTGGTTTGGAGGAACCTTTTATGTTACACCTGCTCTATATTTTGGCATTTTCTGTTCTCGCCATTTTAGCGGTTGGCAATTTGATTCGCAGCTTGCTAACTCTAGGGCTGGAATCAACGCGCAGCTACTCTGCACCATCGGGTTTCTCAGGAATGGGTCAAAATGCTTATGGGAATGGTTCGGTTCTCTCTCGCCGTCCTGTTCCTCATCCTGAGTTTTTAGATGATACGGGGAATGTGATTAATGAGCCTTTGCTGATTATGCGCTCGATTACGGTGGAAGATGCTCGCGAACAGTTAGATGCGCTTTACAATTCGTCTCCGAATACGCCAACTAACGATCGTCGCGAAGAGTCATAGACTGTTTGCGGGGGAAGGGTTTCCATTAAATTCCCTCCCATTTGGATTTAAATTTTGATTCGTTGAGAATATCGTTTTTAAAAAATGGTTCAGCTAGTATAAAAATCCGCTTTGGGGAGAGGTTCATCAGAATCTCTCCCTTTTTGGATTCTAGGCTAGGCGAAACAGAGGGTTGACTTTTAAAAGTTCTGGATCGAAGTTTTGCGCCCAGTTTACAAAGGCTTCTGTCATCAGGTTCCGTTCTTTGACGCGCACTAGCAAGGCGGTGTATTGACTTTTTTGCTTGACAATTACGGCACTATACCCTTTAGAGTGGATAGTAGCATGGTGAAAGCCTTCGAGTTGCAGAGAAGACATCAAGAGCGATCGCAGACCCAAGGCTTGGAAAATGGTCTGCACCCAACTCATGTTATTGATTTCCTCTGCAATTAAATATTCTCTGGGCAAACCGTTCAAGTCAAAAATTGCAGCACCGACAACAAAGTCTGTATAAGATCCCCCAGAGGCAGGAGAGAAAGAAGTCTCAGAGTTTGGATCGGGCGACATAGGAAACTCGGATGGAAGGTGCGATAACTCAGAGTGAGGGGATAAGCAAATCACTGAAACCTCTGGGAATTCATACACCCAGTTGTGGTTAGCCAATTCGCTAGCCTGAGTCCCTACAAGAACAATTTTTAAGTCGGGGTAGAGGTTCTGCACGCGCCAACACAGGGATTGAGTTTGTTTATGCAGCAGTTCTACATCCAACAGTAATACATCAACAGCGCGATCGCGCAGACCCTTCACCAACTCCAACTCGTTCGGGCAAACCCAACAATCTGCCTTGCTTGACCCCAAAATCGTGGGTAAACAGCTTGGATCTAATCGATTAGACGCCAAAATTGCTTGCAGGTTGTGAGTGGGGTTGATTAAATGGGTCAAAGGTTTAGTCAATTGCTATCTCCTTTTTATTATTGCCGGATTCAAGGCCGATGAACTAAAACAACTGCGATCGCCTTGAGCTTTTAACCTGAAAGACGCCCATCGTTAACTGAGTTTGCTATGCTCATAGACTTATTCTAAAAAGCTTATAAATTTTTTTGCGACCGTACATTCGACACGCATGGAGCTTCAACCCTTCGATCGAGTTTTAACCTCGCTGTGTATTTTTGCGGATATTGGTTAAAGACTTTATGTGCCTTAAGCAACTTTCGGAAGTTTTTCTGAGCTTAAGCCTCTTAAAAGGTCGATCTCGTCTGTGCGGATACTTTAAACTGGGTTTAGCCCAAAGTCAGACCTGTCAAAATGAAGCATCTATCGCGGTTAGAAATTGCTGAAGCGATCGCCATTTTCCTAGCGATCTTGGGGTTAATTGCGACCTCGATTACCCAACAGCTCTTTTATAGTCTGGTGCCGCTAACTGCTTCTCTGGTGTTGAACTGGATTAACCGTCGCCGTGGGTTCCGCTTGCACGCCCGTCGGTTAAAAAAAGCGCTAGGGCAGACAGAGCAGCGTTTAGAGACGGTTCGGACCTCAGACCCTTCCTCCAGGGAATTGTCTCTAGCGTCCTCAGAACTCGATCTCAATGGGTTGGTTGCCACCTTAGATAAATTGCATCAACAGCAACAAACGATTGAGCAATCCATCGCCCCCATTAAACATCAAATCGATCGCTTAACCGAACAATTTAAACAGCGTCCCGAACTGAGTCAAATTGAAAGCTTAACCAGCGTTATTATCGACTTACAACAGTTCATCAATCAACTGCCTCAATGGGGAAACCTCCAGCAGCGACAACTGATTGAGTTACAAGAGAAAGTGGATAGCGCCCTTGCCCAATTAGAGCAAAAAATGGCTGCAATTCCGTCTCAAGTTGAAGTCGCTTTGCACGATCGTTTCCACAATTCAGATCAAAGCTGAGACGGGGTATCAGGAGCCACTTCAATCCCCCCCATCCGCTGAACAGTCTGTTGATCGGTAATTAAATCGCTAAGTTCGTTA
The DNA here is from genome assembly GCF_001746915.1 of Desertifilum tharense IPPAS B-1220. NCBI lineage: Bacteria > Bacillati > Cyanobacteriota > Cyanophyceae > Desertifilales > Desertifilaceae > Desertifilum > Desertifilum tharense. The sequence goes on along the minus strand of NZ_MJGC01000099.1, from coordinate 43,229 downwards.
ACTTGCACGCCAATGTCTTGACAAGCTCTTTTTAACTCTTGCTTAAAAGTGTTGAAATCGCTGCCATAACCGCATAACTCGGTAGCAGCTTCAATCCCTTGTTTAGCATTGGCTTTTGCACAATCAATCAACTCAGTTCCTTTCAGGGGTTGGGATGCAGACATAAGTACCTATATCTTAAATTTCCAAAAGGGTAATCGTAATTGAAAACAATGATTATTTTGGCGAGAACAACTGAACCCCTTAAATTGGGTTCAGTCAAAGCTCAATGCGATCGCGCTCTTGTTGGAGGAAATTGTACGAATAAACACGCGCTAATTCCATCCCCCTAGAGAAAGAAACCTTCGCCCTCAGCTCAACCAATATTTATAGGCGGAATACGCCAGCGTCACCACTCCAATGACAATCGCGGACTCATCGACTTCAAAGAGGGGGTGATGCAGGGGATGATTCACTCGGTTTGGATATCCCACCCCTAGCCGGAACATCGTACCGGGTGCGTGTTCGAGAAACAGAGAAAAATCTTCTGCGCCTAAAGAAGGTTCCGGGAGAATCTGAACGCGATCGCTCCCCCAGGCCTCTCGCGCCGCTTCCTCCACCAGTTGAGTCAATTGCGGGTCATTTTGCACCGAAGGAACGCCTCGCCGATAGTTCAGCTCGTAGCGAGCGCCGTAGGTTTGGCAAACATTCGCCACAATCTTCTCAATCCAACTGGGCAAATTAGCACTAGTTTCGGGATGGAGCGATCGCACCGTGCCCACCAAGCGAACGCGATCGGCAATTACATTAGAAGCGCGTCCTCCCGTAATCTGACCGATCGTTAATACCACCGGACGCAAGGGATTCTGGGTGCGGCTAATCGCCTGTTGCAAGCTCGTAATCACCTGGGCGGCGATCCAAATGGCATCAATCGCTTCATGGGGTCGAGCGCCATGACCCGATTCCCCTAAAATCGCAATCTCTAGCTCATCGGCGGCGGCCGTTAGCGCCCCGTAGCGGACGCCAATACTTCCGGCGGGAATGGAGGGGAACACATGAACCCCTAAAATCGCATTAACATTTTCCATTGCCGCATCTTGCACCATCCAGCTTGCACCTTGAGCAATTTCCTCAGCCGGTTGAAACAAAAAGCGTACGGTGCCCGGTAAAGCCTCCCTCAATTGGGATAAAACCATTGCCGTTCCCAGACCGACTGTAGTGTGTACGTCATGGCCGCAAGCGTGCATAATTCCGGTTTGGCGCGAGGCAAAATCCAAAACGGCTTGCTCTGTGATGGGCAAAGCGTCCATATCGGTACGGATGGCGAGGAGACGGCGATCGCTACCGCTACTTTTTAGCTCGCCAATCACCCCAGTTTTGCCAACCGCCTCTTCAACGTGCAAACCCACCGAGGAGAGAACCCCGGCAACATAGGCGGCCGTTTGGTACTCTTGGCCGCTCAGTTCGGGGTGGGCATGAATGTGACGGCGAATTTCAATCAGGCGGGGGGCTAATTCAGCAGCGATATCTTTGATGCGAGCGAGCATAGGGGGAGTATTTATAAAGTTTAAATATTGGCACCTCGATAACTTACTAGCTTAACGCGCAATTTCAGCGAATGCGGGTTGATGTACGGTTACGCACTCAGCAAGCCGGACGATTCGCTGCGGTTTCTCATCGGTTGAATCTTGGAAGTTTGAGCTTTTCAAAAGGACAAAAAACCCCTAGTTTTAGAACTAGGGGGAATCGAATTTATTGGATTAGGTAAATCACCAAAGCGTTAATTTAATGAGTCTGGCAAGTTTTTTCTTGGCTGTGCAGTAAACTTTCGCAAGAATCCCAACTGGTTTTTAGGGCCGCAACGGATGCCTCATAGCCGCTATTGTAGGGTTGATGGCAGACTAAAAACACTCTATAGAGGTTATATTCAAAATCAATAAATTCACCCATTGCGGGAACTCTACTGCATTCTAAGATTTTTTTCGTTGACCTGCTATCAGGATCTTCTTTAAGGTACAAACAAATTTTGATCATAGGTAAGCTCCTGATTAAATCAGTTTGAGGCGCGTCAGGACAGTTGAGAATTAACCGAAAAGTTACATTAACCTAGGTCAAGTCGAGTCACGAACCCAAATCTAACGCTTCAAAGATCGAAGCATTAATTTCGGATATTCGTTACATTAGTTTACATTGACCCTGTTGTAAAAGGCACCCAGTTCGTCAAAAACTTCGTAAGACTACCGAATTCCAGTTGAGGTTTTGAGAGATTGAGCGATTTGCTCTAGGACTCTGCCAAAATCGCAACAGGGTGAGGAACCCACGCTTTATAATTAAGATTTATTGCAACGAACTGGAAACTAGCGCTCCAGATTCGGGCAATGGCGAGGGGCAATTTGCGTTGGCAAAACCTTGACGAAGCCATGCCCGCAGATCTATTACCGCAGGCTATAGCATTCGCGGAGCGATCCGATGTCTCCGAGTCAAACTCGGTGCGAAACTCGCTCTTAAATCTCTCCGGGAATTGCTCTTTTAGACTGGCGAGTAAACCGATGGCGACCGTTGGCTGGCGGTTCGCTGGCGCAACTGTACCGCCTGGTATTCTCACCTCAGCAAAGCAATTGGAGAACCTCATGCTGCGACTCGAACACATCAGTAAAACATACTCAACGGGTGAAGTCCTAAAAGATATTAACTGGGAAGTCAAACCGGGCGATCGCGTCGGTTTGGTGGGGGTCAATGGGGCCGGAAAATCGACCCAACTGAAAATCATCGCAGGTGAAGAGGAACCCACCAGTGGCGAGATGATTCGACCTGCGAGTTTGCACATTGCTTACTTGACTCAAGAGTTTGATGTCGATCCGGGTTGTACAGTGCGTGAGGAGTTCTGGAAAGTTTTTCAACAAGCCAACCATGTTCAGCACGAACTGATGCGGGTGCAGCGACAGATGGAGTCGGCTAGCCCAGAGGAACTCGATCGTCTGATTCATCAGCTTGATAAGTTCCAACGTCAGTTTGAAGCCTTGGATGGTTACGGCCTAGAGGCTCAAATTGAGAAGATGTTACCAGAAATGGGATTCGATCGAGAAGATAGCGATCGCCTGGTGAGCGCTTTTAGCGGTGGCTGGCAAATGCGGATGCAGCTTGGGAAAATCCTGCTTCAGTCGCCGGATCTGTTGCTGCTAGACGAACCCACCAACCACCTCGACCTAGAAACCATTGAATGGTTAGAGAACTATCTTAAGAGTTTAACTATCCCAATGGTGATTGTGTCACATGACCGGGAATTTTTAGACCGCCTCTGCACGCAAATTGTTGAAACTGAACGCGGCATATCCACCACCTATCTCGGCAATTACTCGGCTTACCTACAACAGAAGGCGGAAAACCGGGAAGCCCAAATGACCGCCTACGAACGCCAACAGAAGGAACTCGAACGCCAGCAGGTGTTTGTCGATCGCTTCCGGGCTAGCGCCACCCGCAGCACCCAAGCCAAAAGCCGAGAAAAGCAATTGGAGAAAATTGAGCGGATCGAAATACCGGAAGGGGATTTAAGAAGCCTGCATTTCCGCTTTCTCCCCGCGCCTCGCAGCGGTCGGGAAGTGGTGATTATTAAGGATTTGACCCATACCTATGATGAGAAGATTCTGTTTTTAGGGGGAGAGTTGCTGATTGAAAGAGGCGATCGCATTGCCTTTCTCGGCCCCAATGGTTCCGGCAAATCTACCCTCCTGCGCCTGATGATGGGCATGGAACAACCCACAGAAGGAACCGTCGAACTAGGGAAACACAATGTCATTGCGAGTTATTTTGAACAAAACCAAGCCGAAGCGCTGGATTTAGAAAAGACGGTCATGCAGACCATTCATGATGAGGTTCCCGACTGGAAAAATGAAGAAGTCCGCACGCTTTTAGGTCGATTTTTGTTTAGCGGCGATACGGTGTTTAAGCAAGTTAAGGCTCTCAGCGGTGGAGAAAAAGCGCGACTGGCTCTGGCTAAAATGCTCTTACAGCCTGCGAATTTGCTGATTCTGGATGAACCGACTAATCACTTGGATATTCCAGCCAAAGAGATGTTAGAGGAGGCGCTACAGCACTATGATGGAACTGCAATTCTCGTTTCTCACGACCGCTACTTTATCTCTCAAGTGGCCAACAAAATTGTAGAAATTCGAGATGGCGAGTTCCGCGTTTACCTGGGCGGCTACCCCTACTATCTCGATAAACTCGAAGAGGAGAAAGAAGAGGTGAAACTGGCTGCGATCGCGGCTGATAAAGCAGCTAAAGCGGAAGCCAAACGCGCTAAACAAAAAGAAAAAGAGAAACTGCGAAAAGAAGGTAAATCAAAAGCCAAAGGTTAATTGTTGTCAAATGCTAGTCACGATCAAAATCCACTGGCTAATGGGTGCGATCGCGCTATTGGGAAGTCTGGTACCGTCCTTAAGTGCGATCGCTCAACCCTCAGAAAACGCGACCTGTCCGCAACAACCCGCCCTCTCTCGCCTTACCCGCCATCGGGTGGCTGCGGGAGAAACCATTGAGAGCATTGCTGAGAAATATAACCTGATGCCAGCAACCCTGATGGGAATGAATCCTGTTTTGCAGGGGGGAACGGCTCCGGTTGGGACAGAGTTGGAAATTCCCCCTTATAATGGCATCCGGGTTCAAGTCCCGGCAGGACAAACGTTACCAGAGATTGCTGAAGCCTATAATGTGCGTCCTGATGTGCTTTTTGAGGTGAATGGCTGTCAAACGAATCTGAGGGTTGCCTTTGTACCGGGGGTGAATTGGTCTCCAGGTCGTCCGGCCCCCCAAGTGCTAACCCAGCTATCAGGCTATCCTTTACCCCAGGTGGTAGAAGTAGCACGGGGTTATGGTTGGCAAGTCAACCCCTTGAATTCTCAGGTTTCGTTTAATAGCGGTGTGGCGTTACAAGCCGCAACCGGAACGCCCGTTTTAGCCGTCGGTGAAGGGACGGTGGCGTTTGCGGGCGATCGCGGGGCCTATGGCAATCTGGTGGTGATTAATCATGCTGGGGGTCGTCAATCCCGTTATGCTCATTTAGACACCCTCTCGGTGACAGTAGGGCAACAGGTACAACAGGGCGATCGCTTGGGTACAGTGGGAACCACGGGAACTCGCGCCTTATCAGAACCTCACTTACATTTTGAAGTCCGCTACAATTCCCCGTTGGGGTGGGTTGCTGAAGATCCGGGGTTATATATTCAAGCCATTCAAAACGCCCAGAAATACTAAGCACAAGAGCCGAATCAAACAGCAACCTTGGCGGGAAAACCAACTTGAACGGCGGTTTGATGCTCTACATAAGACCTGAGAAACCGGGTTTCTCGACGAAAAATAAAGGGTTTCAGCTTGAACAATTGGCAAGAAACCCGGTTTCTGGCACGCGTCATTTAAAGCACAATGGGTTTAGCCGAACCGTTCAGCTAAACCCACCTTAAAAAACAATCGCTAACGATTAAGAAACGCTTGCCAGTTCTTCAGAAGATTGGGGTTCTTCTGGGGGTAGACCTTTAATTTCGCGATAGACTTTGATGTATTCTTTGGCGCTTAATTCCCAGCTAAAGTCTTGTTGCATTCCCCGTTGTTGCAGGTTTTGCCAATCAGACTTAAAGCGGAACGCTTCAGAGGCTCTCACCATGCAGGTGTACAAGTCTAAGGCTTCGTAGCGGTCAAAACAATAACCCGTTCCCAATTGCTTGCTTGGATCGTTGTGCGATACCGTATCGACTAAACCGCCCGTGCGTCGGACAATGGGAACGCAACCATAGCGCATCGCCAGCATTTGACTAATGCCGCAGGGTTCAAAGCGCGAAGGCATTAAGAACGCATCGCAACCCGCATAAATTCGGCGAGATAGGGCATCATTGTACAGCAGTTGCACCGACATTCGTCCCCGGTAGCGAGAGGCTAGCTGCCACATTTGGGTTTCGTAATGGCGATCGCCTGTTCCCAATAAAATAAACTGAGAATCGGTATAGGCCAAAAAGCGATCGAGGACTTGCATCGTCAAGTCAATCCCTTTTTGCTCTACCAACCGCGTCACCATCCCCACTAAGAAAATATTGCGGTTGACTTCTAGACCAACTTCTTCTTGCAGGGCGACTTTATTCTTAATGCGATCGCTAGTTTGCTTAGAGCTAAACTGCTGAGGGATATACTTATCCGTTGCCGGATTATAACTCTCCGTATCGATCCCGTTAATAATCCCAACCGTTCGACCGCTAATAAACGAGAGCAAGCCTTCTAGTTCTTCTCCATATTCTGCCGTTTTAATTTGCTCGGCATAGGTGGGAGAGACGGTTGTCACCTTATCGGCATACTGCACGGCTGCCGCCATTGTATTGTGACCTTGCATATACCAAGGACACCAAGTCATTTTCTCTAAGCGCCAGCGCCAAGGACCTTGATAGGCAAGGTTGTGAATTGTAAATACCGTGCTAATATCTGGCGACTGGTGCATCCAAACGGGAATCATCCCTGTATGCCAGTCATGACAATGGATAACATCCGGTTTCCAGTAGTTCCAAGCAAACTCGGCTGCACCATTGGCAAATAGGGTAAACCGCCAGTCTTCGTCACTCCCCCCATAAATATTGCGACCGGAAAAAGAGAGATGACCAAACAAGTATAGAGGGACATCGGTTCCCGGTAGGGTGGCTTCGTACACCGCGAAGCGTTCAAACATGGCATCTCCCCACCAAATAGGCTCGGCCGGGACATCCATTTTATCGGGTAAAAAGCCATAGTACGGCATGAAGATGCGAACGTCATGACCCATCTTCCGCAAAACTTTAGGCAATGCACCCACGACATCACCCATACCGCCAACTTTTGCAATGGGTGCAGCTTCGGCTGCAACAAATAATATTTTCATGCAATCCTAATATCCAGTCTCTTCGTCAATTGTCTTTCATCTCCTGCACATTACAAAAGTTTTATCCTTTAAATCAATAAAACCCGCGATCGCGGGTTCAAAAAGAGGCCAGTAGGAATCAGCGTTTAGCGTTGAATTTCGGCAAAAATTTCGTTCAGGATCGCTTGCGCGCCTTGATCTTTGAGTTTATTCGCCAATTCAATACCCAGTTCTTCAGCTTGAGTTGCTGCACCGCTCGTAGTATCTTTAATCAGACGTTGGCCATCTAAGCTCGCTACCATTCCGGTTAAGGTGAGGGTTTCGCCTTCAATGACGGTTTGGACGCCGATGGGAACCTGACAGCCGCCTTCGAGTTCGCGCAGAAAGGCGCGTTCGGCATAGCAGCGTTGGGCAGTGGGTTTGTGTTCTAAGGCTTTGAGGAGTTCTAGCACTTCGGCATCTTCAGCTCGACATTCAATCCCTAATGCGCCTTGTCCGACGGCGTGAAGAGAGACATCTGAGGGGATCGCTTGGTGGATGCGTTCGGCCATGCCCAGGCGTTGCAATCCGGCAACCGCTAAAATCAGGGCATCGTATTCGCCTGCATCCAGTTTAGCGAGTCGGGTGTTGAGGTTGCCGCGAATATCTTTAAATTCTAAGTGGGGATAATGGTGGCGCAGTTGGGCAAGTCGCCGCAGAGAGGAGGTGCCGACAACGGTTCCGGGGGGCAGGGTGGCGAGTTGTTTATCTTTATGCTTTTCGTGAACCACTAGGGCATCGGCGGGGTTTTCCCGTTCGGTGACGCATCCTAAAACTAAGCCTTCGGGAAGGTTGGTGGGGAGGTCTTTGAGGGAATGTACGGCAAAGTCAACCTGGTTGTGCAGCATCCCCAGTTCCAGTTCTTTGGTGAAGAGTCCTTTGTCGCCAATTTTGGAGAGGGCAACATCAAGGATATTGTCCCCTTGGGTACTCATGGTATGCACTTCAAAGGTGCGGTTGGGGTAGTGTTTTTGCAGTTGTTCTTGTACCCAGTGGGTTTGCACGAGGGCTAGTTGACTTTTGCGAGAACCAATGCGAATGGTACGGGAGGGACTGGAAACTGTGGATGTCATAAAGCCGTTTGTTTATCTAGGAGCAACATTAGAGTCACTCGATCTAGACTACCGCAGGGAAGACCCTCTGGAAGCTTTAAAGTCGATTGCTGTTGACTCGGATGCTTGAGGGAATTGCAATTAAACGGAGGCTGGGGGAAATTGGGGGGATCGGCGCGCCCTAAAGTTAAGTTTTATAACAATTTCTCAAAGTATTTCTGCCGATATTTGTCGATTAGGGGTTATTTTTGTTAATAAATGCGCCGGGGATCGCGAAAATAGGTGCGATCTCCTCCAATCTAAGTTGTGTGGGTCATGTTAACTCGGCTACCGACAAAATTTGCATTGTGAAGTACAATTTTATGCATAGACCCCATTGAGGTGAGGGATTCTTAATTTACAGATTCGGATAGATTCTGCTAGTGATGCGGAATTTACTCAGGGTAATTTGTAGTATTAAGCGATACCTATTTCGTTAGCAAGCGATCGCAGAAAGTACAAGTACAGTTATCTTGGCTCTTCGATCGAATCAGTTTTGAGAGATTGCACAGAGGTTTGGGCACAATCGCTTGAGAAAGTGAGTCCACCAGATTCTGGTATTGGACCTACCGTGCGCGATCGCGCTTCAGGGGTTGGTTTGTTAAGGAGTGCCTACCATGTTAGAAAGACTATTTCTAGCCATTTCAATGACATTGCTGCTGCAAATGCTATTGAATGCTCACTCGCCTTCGGTTAGACAAGCAGCATCCTCTTCAACGATTGAAGCAGGTTATAAATTGACTTGGGTTTCCCAAAAATAAATAGCTGAATAGCAAAAAAACTGCATTGTGCGAATTTACCTGTTGGCACAATGCAGATTTTTTAGAGAGTCATTTAATCGATCCAAAGACAATGATTGATCGCCCACTTCAATCAATCAACGATGCAACAAGATTTCTAGAGATTGGCTAAGTTTCCAAAAATTCCATGTCCGGTTAAGACCTCAAGAACGAGCAGCGACACAAAGCCAATCATCGCTAGGCGTCCGTTGAGCTTTTCAGCATAGGCGGTGAAGCCAGCAGTCGATTGCTCTTGAACATACACTTGAGGTTCGATGGCAAAATTGTTCATTTTGCCTGCTTCGTCAACTATAGAGCCGCTACGCATAAGGTTTTCTCCTGAAAAGGTTTTATTTAACTATCTTGTTAACAAATGTAACAGGGATGTTTAGTTTTGTAAAGATAATGAGATTCGCTTGCCCCAATGGCGAACCTCTAAGCCACCATCCGGTTAAGTTCTGGCAATGTCGGAATGTGTAAAGTACAGACAGTCACAAAAAACAATGAATGTGGACGACTTATTAAAGCTCTACGCCACAGGGGAACGGAACTTTGCTCAGGCGCATTTACACGAGGCGTACTTGAGTCGAGCAGACCTAGTGGGTGCTAATTTACAAGGGGCGGATTTAATCGGGGCAAATCTTGCCGATTCCAACCTCAGCCGCGCCAACCTCAGTCAGGCAAACTTAAGCCGCACCAATCTCACTGGCGCAACTCTAGCGAGTACCGACTTATCCAATACAATTCTGATTGGAGCCAATCTCTATCGGGCGAACCTGATGGAAGCGGCTCTCAACCGGGCAAATTTGAGCGGTGCTAACTTACGAGAAGCCAATCTTGCTGGAGTTAGCTTAGTGAAGGCGGTTCTGGGCGAGACGGATTTGCATGGGGCGAACTTGTTTGGCGGAAACTTGCGTTGGGCGACGCTAACCAGTGCAGATTTGATTGGAGCGAATTTAGGGCAGGTAGACTTGCGAGGAGCAGACTTAAGCGGAGTCAGTTTAATTCGGGCGGATTTAGCCGGAGCAACGTTAAGCGCGGCTGACTTGAGTTATGCCAACCTGTTGGGGGCAAATTTAAGCGATGTGGATTTGACGGGGGCAGATTTGAAGGGGGCAATTTTACCCGATGGTAGCCTTTCTCATTAACGATGTTTGCCAAGGGCGATCGCAATTGAGCCAGCCATCACCAGCCCTGCTCCCATTATCCCTAAAAGGGTGAGTTGTTCGGGGGGAAGGAGTTGGGGCAAAAACTGAGAAAACACCGTGACAGAAGTGAGCGTCACGATGGGAGTTGTTGCCAAAACGGCGCTGACTCGCGAGGCTTCCCAGTGTTCTAAAGACTCTGCAAACGCGCCATAGGCGACTAAGGTATTTAACGCGCAGAAAATCAGCATTCCCCATTGTACGGGGGATAAATCGAGGACTTGTCCGGGCGTGGCAAAGGGACTAAACAGCAATGCACAAGTCCCGTAGACGATCAACATGATATTCGAGGAGGGGAGTTGTTGCAGCAGTTGTTTTTGGGCGAGGGCGTAGACTGCCCAAACTGCGGCCGCGATCGCAATCAGCAGCGATCCGCTAATGTATTGGTTAGCAGAGGCAATCAGGTGTTTGAGTTGTTCGTGAAAAAAGAGGCTAAAGCCTGTGGTGAGAATGGCGACGCCTCCCCACTGCGTCAGGGTGTAGCGTTCTTTGAAAATGGCTAAACCGCCAAATCCCATTAACACGGGGGCAAGTTGAATTAAAACTTGGGCATTGGCGGGAGAAGTTTGGACTAAACCTTGCAGATACAACAGATAATTAAGACCGAGGAACAGAGTTGCGATCGCCAACAGTCCCCAAGAGGTAGAACGCAGTGTTTTTACGGTGGGTAATTGTTGCGTTTTTGCCAGATAAAGCGCCAGCAAACTAAAGGCAGCTAAAAAGCGAAACCAGGTAAGCGTGTAGACATCTAAGGTTTGGAGCGTAATGCTAAGGGCAATGGGAAGAACTCCCCAAAGGCAGGCGGTGAGTAAAGCAAGCGCTAAACCGTAGCGCCAACGTCCTGAAGTTGTATGTAGCGTCATGGGATGAAAAATGAAACTAACCGAAAGGTCAGTCAGTTCTGTTAGCAGACTTTCAATATAATCATTCCCAAATTTTGCCTCTACCTCCAGTTGGGCGATGTCAGGTATCCAATTCTCTTTAGACAATAAAGATTTACCCTAACAATTTATGTCAAATTCTCAGTTAGAGAGTTCTCAACCCTCAAAGCAACAACCTTGGCTCAATCGACGTTCTTGTACAATAGGTTGTTTGGGCTATGTTGCCGGGTTGATTACCTTTCCCCTAATCATCATTATCCTGACGAATACGCCCCAAAATCAGAAAGAGAGATTGCTAGAAGGAAGAAGCCAGAATTGCCAGAACTGCGATTTTTCTTATGAAGACTTATCCTTTGCCCAACTCAATAAAGTCAACTTGGCTGGGGCTAACTTGGAAGGTGCTATTCTGGGGGCGGCTCAGTTAAACGGGGCCAATTTATCTAGGGCTAATTTGAAGTCTGCAATATTGCGACAGGCTCAGTTAAATCATACTAATTTTGAGGGTGCAGATTTGACTGGGGCAGAGTTTCGCTGTGGTGCAGGGACTTGCACTGATTTAACGGGAACCCGTTTTATCAACGCAAATCTCACCCGCGCAGATTTTCGAGTCGTGGGGTTTACGCCAGTGGGTGAAGTGGGATTAGAAGGGGTTGATTTTACAGGAGCAAATCTAACAGAAGCCAACTTTGAAGGAGCAAGTTTAAAGGGGGCATTGTTAGAACAAGCCAAGTTTTGTAAAACTACAATGCCGGATGGAACCCTTTCTAATCGGAATTGTCAGGAATTGGCTGGCGAATAGAAGGTTCAGCTTGAACTGCGGGTTAATCACTATCTAGCATTGCTCTAACCATGCCACTAAATCTGTAACTTCCGTAAAATCCAATAGTGCTTCTCCTAATGCTTCTAACTGAACAATCGATAATTTCTGAATCTGTTCAGTAATTGCTGGTTCAATCTTACCCAGCCGCCGTACTAGCTGGCGTTTAATCACGGTTACTTCTCCTACTCGGCGCTGTTCTTGTTCTAACCAAACCTCTATATCTGTAATCTCTGAACGATTAAACAGGACTTCAACAAGTGCTTCTAATTGCTCTACCGATAAGACTTGAATGCGTTCAATTAACCCTAAATCGACTGAACCAAAGCGCAAGTCCAACAAGCGTTTAACAACAGCAAGGGCTTCCTGTTTTCTCGAACGTTCCCAAATATCTTGGTAAATGACAGACTCCCGCATCATTTCCTCCCGCAAAAACTGACGAATTAAATCTTTTTCAAATCGTAAGCCGGCCAAAATTTCCGTACAGCCAGAAATATTTTGTCGTTGCTTCCTATCAGAAATTAGGGAAACTTGCTCTGCAACCTGCGCTAGCAAGCCTTCAGGCGAGTCGGTTCGCGCTAATATGGCTAGAGGTAACAATGGGGGACTCGCTAAAAATAAGACTGGCTCTTGTTCCCATAAACGAATCACTCGGTAGCGGTGAATAGTTGTATCATCTCGATATTCCTCAGTAAAAGCTACCTCATTGGTTGTTTCCTGTAAGAAGATGACAACCTGGACTACAGCACACCGATATTGTCGCTTCAACCTTACCGAGTAATCTAGCATCCGAAATGGAATTGGCTGGTCGGAGTAGGGAAGAGTTTGAAACTCTATGTGCAAAATCTGGTTCGCTGTTCGCAGAAAAGTAATTGCATCGGCTCGAATAGGCTCTAGAGTTAATTCAGTTTTGAGAACCTCAACTTCCTGTGCCTCTAGGGGTAGCAACCAGTTGGCAAACTCAATAGAATATTGCTCTGCTAGATACTTACAGACGTTATCGTAACTCAATTGATTGCTCTGCTCCTGTTTAGATAAGCGTAAGGGAGTTCACCTTGTCTGAAGCAGTTCTAAAAGTTGGGATTCGTTTAATTGAGTAATTCCGAATTTCTCTGCTTTTTCGAGTTTGGAACCGGCTTCTGCACCGACGACGAGATAGTCAGTTTTGGCGCTGATAGAACTTGTGACTTTTCCGCCTGCATTTTGAATGAGGGCTTTGGCTTCATCCCGCTTTAAGGTGGGTAAAGTGCCGGTGATTACAAAGGTTTTGCCTGTAAGTTGTCCAGTTGTGGGTGAGGATGTTGGCGCTGTGGTGGCGAGTTGCAACCCGACGGCTTTTAAGCGTTCAATCAGGGTTTGGTTCGCCGGAACTTGGAACCACTGGGCAACCGCTTGGGCAATTTCTGGGCCAATACCATAGATACCTTCTATTTTAGCGGCACTGGCAGCGCTCAGTTGTTCTACGTTGGGGAATTGTTGCGCCAGGGTTTGGGCGTTGACGCTGCCAATGTGACGAATCCCCAAACCATATAATACGCGATGCCAGGGTTGGGTTTTAGATTGCGCGATCGCACTTATCAGTTTTTCAGCTAACTTTTGCCCCATTCTCTCTAGAGACAAGAGTTGTTCTAGGGTTAAATCATATAAATCTGCAACCGAATGCACTAAGCCTTTATCCACCATCTGAGACACCAGTTTTTCACCCAAGCCGTTAATATCCAACGCATCGCGACTCGCCCAGTGAATCAGAGAACCGCGCACAATGGCATCGCAGGAAGCATTAATGCAGCGGGTAACGGCTTCTCCAGGTTCGCGTACCACCTCGGAACCGCAAACCGGGCAATGGGTGGGCATTTGGAAGGGTTGGGCGTCAGGTGGGCGCAAGTCGGGGAGTACGCGCACCACTTCTGGGATAATTTCGCCCGCTTTACGGACAATGACGGTATCGCCGATATGTAAGTTTAACTCGCTAATGCGATCGCGATTATGCAGCGTCGCCCGCGATACGGTAGTTCCCGCCAATTGAACGGGTTTTAACTCTGCCACCGGGGTAAGTGCGCCTGTTCTTCCCACTTGGACGGTAATTGATTCTACCAGGGTGGGCGCTTCCTCTGCTGGATATTTCAGCGCAATTGCCCAGCGCGGAAACTTTTGGGTAAAACCCAATTGCTTTTGTAGCCCAAAGGCATTCAATTTCACCACCACCCCATCGGTAAGATAAGGTAACTGGCGGCGTTCGGTATCCCAATAGTCGTAATACTCAGCCACCTCTTGCAGAGAAGGACATAATTTACGATTAGGATTCACCTTAAATCCCATTTGCTGGAGGCTTTCTAAAGCATCCCATTGGCTATGGGTATTCCCTGAATCTTGAGATTGAACAGAAGCCATTAAACCCGTTTCTACAGATTCTTCACTAGCGCGTTGTTCGGCTAGGCTGGGGATATGCAAAGTATAGGCAAAAAAGTCTAAATGCCGTTGGGCAACAATTCGGGAGTCTAGCTGGCGTAGGGTTCCTGCCGCTGCATTCCGAGGATTCGCAAATAAGGCTTCTCCGGCTTTTTCTCGTTCGCGATTAATCCGTTCAAAAACCTCTAATCCTAAAAACGCTTCGCCTCGCACTTCCACTCTAGGAGGCGGATTTTCTAGATTTAAGCGTAGGGGAATAGAACGAATGGTTTTCACATTTTGGGTAATTTCTTCTCCGGTTATTCCATCGCCGCGCGTCGTTCCTCTAACTAAGATGCCATCTTCATAAGTTAAAGCTAGCGCCGAACCGTCAATCTTGAGTTCGCAGACATAGGCAAAATGGTCTAACTTTTCAATTTGTCTTTGCCAGCGTTCCTGCCATTTCTTTAACTCTTCAATATTAAAGGCGTTCTCTAAACTATAGAGCGGAATATTATGCTTGACTGAAGTAAACTGGGAGGCGGGTTTATCTCCTACCCGTTGGGTTGGACTATCTGCAACCCTGAGTTCGGGATATTGCGTTTCAATATCTTGCAATTCGCGATAAAGTTGATCGTAAATAGCATCCTCCATAATTGGAGCATCAAGAACGTAGTAAGCATAACCCGCCTCTTGGAGTTGTTTGCGGAGTTGTTGAGTACGCGCGATGATTTGGGGGGAGGGTTCTGACATTGTTCAGGTTTAGGAATAAAAATGTAAGGCTATTTATGTTTCCTAGCTTCGGGAGAGATAATCTTAAGCTTTAAGTCCCTCTTTTTAAGGGAAATTCTAGTGTATCTCATGGAAGAGAAAACCGCTATTCATAAAGCTTAGATCCAAACAGAAAAATTTGAAATAATCCGTTGGTAATATTAAGTTGCAAGCTTTCGTACGTACTCTATTGTACACCCAAAAGCTTGCAGTTTAATTGGCTTTAGCGCGTCCAATCTTCAACTTCGTATAAAAAGCGAGTTCCGCCTAGAAGTTTGCGATTATAAGAGGTACTTTGGACAAAAACAACATATTTTTCTAGATTGCTAGGCTTAATTCTGGCGGTGGTTCCTTCGGGTAAGCCTAACATTTCGCGGGCGGCTTCTCCTTCAAATAAATCGCCAGTATTTCTATCCATCAGAACAATCTCTTTTTGGCTTTGAATTGTCTCGGTTTTGGTGAACTCATAAAAGCCGCGCCCGGTTTTGAAGGTTAAGCCATTTTCTTGGACAAAAACCTTGATTGGACTATCCTTATCAACATCTAATACTTGAAAACGTCCCGGAGAAACAGTTCGCAAATCAGCGGCTTCGTAATGAGTGGAACTCTCGCGGTTAAGCAGCGTATTAAAGATTTTGTTTAATCCCCGACTCATCCGCCCAGAGTCAAGAATTTCTTGTTCGTAAGATTGAAGTTTATCTGTTGAGTCTTGTTGATAACAAACCGCCAGAAATAAGTCGGTAATGTAGGAAAATTGATCGAGGGAAATATGGAAGCCGCCAGATTGATTGGCGAGTTCTTGATAAAAGGGAGTGGCGTGAGGGCGATTTAAGGCTTGCACGCCATATACCGTAATATCTTGATTGGATAATTTTTCGAGTTCCTCGCGCCAATTCAGATGTTGAGGATTTTGTTTGGGGGCGTGCGGTAAATCGTCGCCAATTAAAACAAAGGATTTGGTTGCAGAGGATGTCCAATTTAAAGATTGGGCTTCATGTAAGACTAATTCATAACATTCTGGCGCATCGCCTCCACCTGTAGGTTCAACGGTTTCGATAAACTGGCAGATTTTATCAATATCTCGCGATAAATCTAAGGTTTTGGTAACATAGGTAGAGTTGCGATCGCAATAATCGCCATGCGCGATAATTCCAATCCGAATTTCGGGTATTTCTTCTATAAGCCGAGTGACAGTGCTTTTCACTTTTCGGCGCACCTGGGTTAAACAAGGATACATACTCCCAGTCGTATCAAAGCTGAATACAACTTCAATAGAATTCGTCATCTGAGTTGTCTCCAAAGTTAAAGGTTTTTAGTAAGTGCTGCTCGATGGGTTGAAGTCTGTAACGATTCTAGTCTAACTTATGTTGATTAGATTTTCAACTTTTCTCGACAACGCTTACTCTGTAAAGCTTTCAGTAATTTTATCGGGAGATGAGAGAGCCAGATTCCCCGTAGCCTTGGAATTGGGTTTACAGGCTCAGTGCGATCGCTGTACCATAGGGGAAAAATCTTAAAACGCCCCTGAATTTCAGCCAATGCGATCGCCCATTATTATCGCCCATCGGGGAGCCAGCGGATATCGACCGGAACACACCCTAGAATCCTACACATTAGCGATAGAATTGGGTGCAGATTTCATCGAACCCGATTTGGTAATTAGCCGAGATGGACATTTAATTGCCCGTCATGAAAATAACATTACTGAAACCACAGATGTTGCCGAGCGAGCAGAATTTGCAACGCGCAAAACGAGTAAAATTATTGAAGGTAAAACCGTCACGGGTTGGTTTAGCGAAGACTTTACCTTAGCTGAACTGAAAACATTAAGAGCCAAAGAACGTTTACCCTTTCGCAACCAAACCTATAACGGACAATTTCAAATTCCCACCTTTCGAGAAATCCTGCAACTTGCCCAACATAAAACCCAAGAAACGGGACGAGAAATCGGAATTTACCCAGAAACTAAACATCCCAGTTATTTTCAATCAATCGGCTTACCCTTAGAAGAACCCTTAGTCGAAATCCTGAAGGAGTTTGGTTACACTAGCCCAGATTCTCCCTTATTTATCCAATCCTTTGAAATTGCGAATCTAAAAAAACTCAATCGCCTTATTGACGTTCCTCTAGTTCAGTTACTGGGCGAGGAAAATCAGCAACCCTACGATTTTGTCTTACAAGGCGATAAGCGCACCTATCAAGATTTAACCACCCCTGCTGCATTATCTCAAATTGCGACTTATGCTGATGCTATAGGTCCAAGTAAGCGATTAATTATTCCCCAAGCACAAGACTCTCAACTGCTACCGCCTACCCCTTTAATTCAGGAAGCGCATCGAGTGGGCTTGAAAGTTCACGCTTGGACTTTTCGCAATGAAGCTTGTTTCTTAGCACCAGAGTATCAAAACCAGCCAGAGAGAGAATACCAACAGTTTTTTCAGTTAGGAGTTGATGGCGTGTTCAGCGATTTTCCAGATGTCGCGTTCAAAGTCCGCCAGAGCTAACGCTTTTTGGGCAACACCCGCTAAAGTGATGTATAGAGTCGGATTCTTTGCGCTTGGCGTATCGCAAACCACAAGACGTGAAACTTATGCAAGTTTGGATTGCTAGCTTTATCCTATTATTCGCCCTAGCGGAGTTATTTCAGTGGTTGAAGGATTTTACGCTACCCTTACCCATCTTTATCTTAGGAGGGGTATTTTTGGCGATCGCATCTAACTCCGAAAAAATTCCGGGTTTATCCTCTAGCTTCTTCCCCCCAGAAGAGGAACCGCTACCCCCACCCCCTCAACCCTCACGTTCTATTTCCTTTGAAATTCGCCGTACTCCAGAATCAGATTCTAGAGGCTTGACGAGGCGTTAATACACAAAGGGATAGTCGTGTAGGTTGGGTTGAGGTACGAAACCCAACACAAACCTTGCTGCTGTTGGGTTTACGCTAACGCTAACCTACCCCAGAGGTTTTACTCAGCATCAATACAGTTGAAGTACGAAACCCAACACAAAATTCCCAACTCCCTTCTTCCCCAACCCCCAACTCCTAATTCCCAACTCCCTTCTTCCCTGGCTGCTGTTGGGTTTACACTAACGCTAACCTACCCCAGAGGTTTTACTCAGCATTAATACAGTTGAAGTACGAAACCCGACACAAAATTCCCAACTCCCTTCTTCCCCAACCCCCAACTCCTAATTCCCAACTCCCTTCTTCCCTGGCTGCTGTTGGGTTACGCTAACGCTAACCCAACCTACCACGGAGGTTGACTTCGCGTTAATGCAGTTTCCGGGCGCACAAGTCGTTTAACTCAGGCGACGGATAGCGAGCAAAATCTATCTGTATCCGCCTACTGAGTCTTACCTTTGACTGAGTTTCTTCTTTTTAAGGGTTGGGTAGGATAGCAATAAGTCTCAAGAAAGATGTACGTCTCAAGTTATTTTATCAATTAATTCTTTTTTAATTCCCTAGGGTTTAGAGGTCATCGCCTGCAAAATTATGATTGTAGGTAGATTTCGTGTAAACCTAAATTGTAACTGAAGACAGATGTAAATATATATTACTTGTATTTCAATAAATTTAAGGCAAGTTATTAAGTTGTCTGGTTTTAAAAACTGAGTTTAATTTCAGTCCATTTCAATTTGTTTCAAAATCGCTGAAGGGTCAGATTGAGTTTAACTAGCTCCATCCAATTAGGTATTTCAATCTAATCTCTGAATATTACCCTTTTTCTATTTAAGCGATCGCCCCAACTCTTCCTATCAAATATAGCAAAGGTGAACAAAATGGCAAGGCTTTACGGGAAACGTCCTAAAAACAAACTATTTTTCTGGTTAATTCCAGCGATCGCGCTCTTGTCGGTAGGCGCTTTAGAATATACAGGAACGACTAACTTTGTACCCGATATGGGTCGTTCTCTAGAAGCTTATCAATCCTATCGCTAGGCAATTGCGATCGACATTTATAACTTTAATCAACAAACCCAATATAAAATACTAGGAATAGGACTCATGCTTAAAGGTGGCGATTTAATTGGCAAGCCAGCGATCGCCTACGATACTGGCGAACAATTTGACAGAATTCAAGACTTAATTTTCGATCCCGTTAAAAATCAACTTATTGGCTTTTTAATCGATGAGGGAGGCTGGTTTTCTGATGCCAGAATTCTACCCTTTCATAGCATTCAAGCCATCGGAAAAGATGCCGCGATCGCGCGATCGAAAAGTTTGGCGATCGCCGCTTCCCAAATCCCCGAAATCGATCGCATTCTCAAAACCAATCAAATCTTGCGCGGAACCCAGATGATGACGACAGATGGCAGTTATCTGGGCGTACTCGTAGACTTCTTCTTTAACGAACACAGCGGCGAAATTGAAGGCTATGAAGTTTCCGGCGGACTCTTTGACGATCTCGCATCAGGGCGTTCCTTTGTTCCCGCGCTGCAAACCTTGAAATTGGGAGAAGATGTTGCCTTTGTGCCTCCAGAAACGCTGGAATATATGGCAGAAAGTCATAAACCTGTACCCGCAACTTCCCCCTCCCCGGCGACGACTCCTTTCCCAGACTCTCTCCATACTTTAGAAAACACCCTAGGACGGAGAGTGCGCCATTCAGTTCGCAGCGACAATGGTTTATTTATTGCAGTTCCAGGGCAAATTATTACCCCTAGAGCCATCGAACGCGCCCGCACCCACGGGAAAGAACGCGAACTCCTCGCCGCAGTAGGCTTATCTTCCCCAGAACCCCCAGTCATTGCCAATCAGAGCGATCGCCTTTACCAAAAAGCCGTTCAAGCCAGAACTCAAGCCTCCAACCTGTGGGATAAATTGGTGGATACTGTAACCGATTGGCAAGAACAAAACTTACAGGCGCGCCAACAAAAGCGGATTAAAGCTGCCGTGGGGCGTCCAGTTGCGCGGGCGATTCTCGATCGGCGCGATCGCGTTATCCTGAACGTTGGCGAACTCGTAACCCATCAAGCGATCGCCCAAGCCCACCAGGAAGGCGTTCTCGATATCCTTCTAGACTCGGTGGATGAAAGCACCGCTCAAGTTGCGCCCCAGGAATTCCGCGCCCCACAAACAGGGGAAGCCGCCTTAGAGCAATCTCCCCCTGAACCTAGTCCCCTACCTCCCCTCGCGACATTTCCTCAACCGAGCATCAGCGAAGCGCCTGAGCGCGATCGCCCCTCCATCCAGGAAACGCGCAGCGAGAAAGGGCATCATCCTTAAAGCGCCCCTAAATAAGCCGCCAACGCATCTGAACCGCCGATCAGTTTGCCATCAATAAAGACTTGAGGCACGGTGGAACCATTCGCAACAGCCTTCAGGGTTCGAGTGGTAATGCCTTCACCCAAAATGATTTCTTCGTAGTCCAACTGATGCTGCTTTAGCATTTCCTTGGCTCTGGCACAGAAGGGACATCCCACCTTGGTAAACAAGGAAACCATTTTAGGGGGAGTCGCTTGAGGATTGATATAGTTGAGCATGGTTTGGGCATCCGATACCTTAAACGGATCGCCCGGTTCGTTGGGTTCAATAAACATTTTCTCGATGGTGCCATCCTTAACCAGCATGGAATAGCGCCAAGAACGTTTGCCAAAACCCAAGTCTGTTTTATCCACCAGCATTCCCATTCCCTCGGTAAAGTCTCCATTACCGTCGGGCAGAAACGTAATATTCTGGGCTTGCTGGTCTTTCGCCCATTCGTTCATTACAAAGGTGTCATTGACGGAAATACACACAATCTCATCTACACCATTTTCTGTAAAGGTTTTGGCGAGTTCGTTATAACCCGGAACATGGGTAGAAGAACAGGTGGGAGTAAATGCACCCGGTAGGGAGAAGACAATAACTGTTTTGCCCGCAAATATCTCATCCGTTGTGATGTCTTTCCAGTCGCTGCCTTGGCGCGTCCGAAATGTGACATTGGGAACTTTTTGTCCTTCACGGCTAGAGTGCATGGGTTGAAATCCTTTACGTCAATGATTGTGAAGCTCAACAGTATAAAGCGTACTCATTATGACTACAGACTGTCAAGTATGAAGGGGCGAAGGAGAGAAAAGTGAGGTTAGCAGCTTAGAGCATCCCTAACCCAAAATAGGTCTAACTCAACTCTCCTCTTCTTCCCCAACCCCCAACTCCCAATTCCCTTCTTCCTCAAGGGCGTTTCTTTTCGATCGTGCTTTGCACCCACTCAATGACCTGTTTCCCAAGCTGGACATTGCTTAGGCGGTCAATTTCGCGAATGCCTGTCGGACTGGTGACATTCACTTCTGTGAGATAACCCCCAATCACATCTAACCCAACAAAGTAAAGACCATCGCGCTGGAGGGTAGGGGCAAGTTGGGCGCAGATTTCCGTTTCTCGTTGGGTAATGACCGTTTCCGCAACCCGTCCGCCAACGGCCATGTTACCGCGAAATTCTTGTCCCGTAGGAATGCGGTTAACTGCGCCGATGGGTTCGCCGTTCAGTACAATAATCCGCTTATCGCCTTCTTGGGCGGCAGGAAGATAGGTTTGGATCATAACGGGGATGCGTCCTTGCAGGGTACTGAGTTCAACGAGGGAGTTGAAATTGCGATCGCTCTTTTCGAGCATTAAAATCCCTTCCCCCGCCTTATTCCCCAGCGGCTTGAGAATGGCCTTCCCCTGACGGTCTAGAAAATCGCGAATCACCTGCTTATCTGCCGTCACCAGGGTTTCGGGTATCGCCTGGGTAAACTGCAAGGCATACATTTTCTCATTAGCAGCCCGCAGCCCTCTCGGTGCATTCACCACTAGGGTTTTTTCTGGATCGACATAATCCAGAATATACGTCGCATAGAGATAAGGCACCGTCACAGGTGGGTCAGTCCGCATAAACACTGCATCCATTGCTTCTAAAGGTTGCAGGGTGCGTTCTCCGAGTTGATACCATTGCGAAGCGGCCACCCAGCGTCCCTCAACAAGCTGAACCGGGGTAAGTTCCACCGGCTGCAACAGCGCCCAGGCTTTGCTTTTAACCACGCTTAAGCTTTGAGCATCGCTAACCCAAACCTCATGTCCAAGTTGTTGCGCTGCTTCCATTAAAGCCACGCTAGTATCGTGACCCGGATCGAGGCGAGGCATCGGATCGATAATAAAGGCAAATTTCATTCTGTTGTCCTTTGTCTAGGGCCATTTAGCTTGGGTTCATTTTTATTTGGGTTTCGCCAAAACGACCCATAACGGATGAAGGGTTACGCTTGCAAAAGCGGATCGAGACGACCTTGAGCATCCAGGGTATGGAGATCGTCGCAGCCGCCGATATGGCGATCGTTAATAAAGATTTGGGGAAGAGAACGCCGTCCGTTTGCCCGTTGTGCCATTGCGTCTCGTGCATCTTCGTCACCGTCGATGCAGTATTCGGTGTAGTCAATGTCCTTGCGCTTCAGTAAGGCCTTAGCCCGGATGCAGAAAGGGCAACGACTCCAAGTGTAGATTTCAACGTTTGCGCTCATGCTTTAAGGTTACTCAGCTCGTCCTGTAATCTCTTAAATTCTAAAATGCCTGAGCGAGTTCTTGGAGAAGAAGATCCGTTCCGGAATCGCACTGACCCCCTTTTCCAGCCGCCCCCGCTTGCTCCATTTCGGAGTCTGAGGGGTAATACCTCCCTTGAGGAGATTGACGCGACTTGTTAGTTTAAAGCTATGGGTTTTTATTATTTATCTGGCTTTTTATGCGGAATTTAAAACTTACTGTTGTTGTCTATCAAAAGAAATAATTTTTGAGTTGCGATCGCAGTTTCTAAGTTCTCCTCAAAAATCATAAAAATCCTTACAAAGCAACAGTAATAATACGGATTTTGAAAATATATTGATCTAGGTCACATCTAACCGCCACAAGTTTGTTGAGACTTCAAAAAAATTTTGAAATTGTGTTGTTTTAACAAAGATTGACCGAGATCACTTATTCCTTCCGGAAGCGGGTGGCATATTAGTGCTGTAGACAAGCAAAGGACCAGAGGGACGAACGATTCGCATAATCTTAAGTCTCTCAGCTATTTGCAGATTCAATCGCTATCGGATGTTATGAACAGCTTCTCCTCTTTTACTAAAACTATCGCCGCCACTGGTCTGGGCCTTGCATCTGCTGTTTGTGCAACATTACCCGCACAAGCGTTTACCCTCACTTTCGATCCGGGGTTTGGCACCAGTAATAATCAGGGAACAGGTGCCACCGCTCAAGTTAAATTCAACTTCGAGCAAAAAGGTTCCGATGTATTGTTAAATCTAGATATCTTTAACACCACCAAGGGATCGTCCTTCTTGGATGGTACCAATACCGCAGGTGCTACCGCCTCAACCTTCATGGGATTTGCCTTCGATTTAATCTCTGGCGTTAGTGTTAAGTCCTTTACAGGGAATAGCTTCTTTGGTAATTATCTGACCAATGTGAGCTTACCTCCCTACGAACAATACGACGTTGGAGTTTCTAAAAACAATAACTTTATCGGTGGCGGTCCTAACGGAGGTTTAACGGCCGGTAAAAACACAACGGTTAGCTTTGTTCTCAGCACCGCCCTCTCTGCCCTAGACGTAGAATCTAACTTCTGGAAAGGGTTTGCCGATGGTTCTTTAGGTTCTACTGCCCGCTTCCAAGCTGTCAACGCAGGTGCAGGCAGCGACAAATTACTCGGCGGACTGTTAGCTAAAGACTTACCTCCAGCGCCTCAGCCGCCAGTGGTTCAACCTCCAGCACCTCAGCCGCCAGTCGTTCAACCTCCAGCACCTCAGCCGCCAGTTGTGGTTAATCCTCCGGTAGACGAACCACCAGTCGTTCAACCTCCGGTAGAAGAACCACCAGTGGTTCAACCTCCAGTTGTGGTTAATCCTCCTTCTGAAGAAGAATTCGAGTACGATCGCAGCAAAGAAGTTCCGGAACCCTCTCTGCTAGCCGGTTTAGGTTTAGCGTTCGGCACAATGTTAAAAATTTCTCGCCGCAAACAGAACGCTTAATGCTTGGCAAGACATTCAGTAGAAGATCGTAAAGAGATAGATTTAGGGTTGTTAGGAGTGACTAACGACCCTCATTTTTTTGTTGAGATTTTCTTAGCGATGCGGATTAGGCGATCGCATATTTCACCAACTGACCTAACTTACTCCGTAACGTCTCCAGACCCAAGCGTTCTCCCGCCGACACAAACACCGCCTGCGGATATTCCTCTTGGGCAAGGGCTAGCGTATCCCCATCCACGCAATCAATTTTATTAAACGCTAACAAAGCGGGCCCCGGCGTCGTTGGCATCTGCGATAGCAGCGCCATCACCGAACGAATGTGACTTTGCCAAGCCGGATGAGACAAATCGACCAAATGTAACAGCGCATCCGCCTCCGTCACCTCCTCCAGAGTTGCCCGAAACGCATCAATTAACGGGGGGGGTAACTCATGAATAAACCCTACCGTATCCGTTAACAGCAGTGCCAAAGGTTCCCCACTCACAGCATGAGGAACGACAAGGCGGCGCGTTGTCGGATCGAGAGTGGCAAAGAGTTGATCCGCCGTATAAACCTCAGCATTGGTTAGGGCATTGAGTAACGTAGACTTGCCCGCATTGGTATAACCCACCACGGCGACAGTCGGCACTTCATGGTGTTGGCGTTGTTGGCGCAGCCGAGAACGATGGGCTTGCAGTTGGTTGACTTCTTGCTGCAACCGGGCGATCCGCTGCCCAATTGCCCGCCGTTCCGTCTCTAACTTCGTCTCCCCAGGGCCGCGCGTTCCGATCCCGCCCCCTAACCGAGACATCGCCCGACCTCGACCTGTAAGGCGCGGTAAGCTATATTCCAGTTGAGCAAGTTCGACTTGCAGTTTCCCAGCCCGCGATTGAGCGCGTTGGGCAAAAATGTCTAAAATGACTTCAGTGCGATCGACCACGCGAACGCCCGTTTGCACTTCAATATTACGAACTTGGGCAGGCGACAAATCGCGATCGAACACGACTAAATTTGCCCCAATGGTTTGTACGGCGAGGGCAATTTCTTGGACTTTACCCGCCCCAACAACCGTTTGCGGATGCGGTTGCGATCGCTTTTGTCGCATCACCTTTAAAACATCTCCACCCGCCGTTTCCACCAAACGCGAGACTTCCTGCAAGCCATCCTCAAAACGCTGCGGCGAAATCTTATCGGTTTTTAACCCCACCACCAAAACGCGATCGTGGTCTAAGTCTACCTGTTGAGCAACATAGCGGGCGCGAAACTCCTCTTCTAGCCCTTCGACCAAATCGAGAAAATCCTGATTGGTCAAAACATCCAGACTGTGGGGCGGAGAAATCGTCCAATTCACCTCTGGATGGGGAATCAGATGGGCAAGATAGGTGTCTTTAACATACCCCGTTGCCCCGCCGCCTCGCCGTTCAAACCCGCTTCCAGACAAAGTTAGCAGCACTAAAGCATCTAAACGCTGAATCGCCATCGCCGTTAAATCAGCTTCCCCTGGCGGACTGATTTTAAGCTGAGTCGCAATACAACGAATCCCGCAAAGTCGTTCTGCACCATAACGCGGCAGTTCTAGTGGGGGAATTTGGGTTTGACGGGGAGATCCCACGCCAACGCGAATGACTTGACCCCGACGATTAATATAACTACAAACGGGTTGATTAATTTCGGTACTAATCGCCGCCATCCGTTGGGCGAATTCTGGCGTGGTAATGCGATCGCCCGGTAATCTCTGATGATACAGCCGTTGCAGTTGCTTAAGCTGACTGGATTTTAGACCCTGAAGGTTGCCATAGATAGTTTCGATCTTCCTTCCCTCCTGAGTTTCTAACACTCACCTCTATAGGTCTATTTTAGAAGGAGTGCAAAGTTCCGAGTTCCGAGTTCCGAGTGGGTTTCTGAGTGCTGAGTGTAAAGTGCTGAGTGCTGAGTGGGGGAAAGAGTGCAAAGTTCCGAGTTCCGAGTTCCCAGTGGGGAAAAGAGTGCTGTTGCGCTAGCTTCTGCGAAGCAGTGTGGAAAGTGCTGAGTGCTGAGTGGGGAAGAGGATGGGGGGATGGGGAGGTGGGGGGAAGAGAGTGCTGTTGCGCTAGCTTCTGCGAAGCAGTGTGGAAAGTGCTGAGTGCTGAGTGGGGAAGAGGGTGGGGGGATGGGGGGATGGGGGGAAGAGAGTGCTGAGTTGATAGTTATCAAGTTTTTCTATCTCTTCTTCCCCAACCCCTAACTCCCAACTCCTAACTCCCTTCTTCCCCAACCCCTAACTCCCTTCTTCCCCAACCCCTAACTCCCAACTCCTAACTCCCTTCTTCCCCAACCCCTAACTCCCAACTCCTAACTCCCTTCTTCCCCCATCCTCTTCACTCCAACATTGTGCCAAAATTGATCAACTGACCCAAACGCAGGAGCTTGATTTGTGGAAACCCGGTACAACCCCATAGAAATTGAAGAGAAGTGGCAAAAAACATGGGGCGAACAAGGCGTAGATACGACCCCGACACAGACAGACAAACCTAAATTCTATGCCCTGTCAATGTTTCCCTATCCATCGGGCAACCTGCACATGGGTCACGTCCGTAACTATACCATCACGGATGCGATCGCCAGAGTTCATCGGATGCAAGGATACCGCGTTTTACATCCGATGGGGTGGGATGCCTTTGGCTTACCCGCCGAAAATGCTGCTATTAAAAATAATACCCATCCCGCCAAATGGACTTACGCCAACATCGCGCAGATGAAGTCTGAACTCAAGCGGTTAGGCTTATCCTACGATTGGGATTGCGAAGTCGCCACCTGTTCCCCCGACTATTACAAGTGGACGCAGTGGATTTTCCTGCAAATGTTCCAAGCCGGGTTAGCCTATCAGAGGGAAGCCGCCGTGAATTGGGACCCCGTAGACCAAACGGTACTCGCCAACGAACAAGTAGACAGCGAGGGGCGTTCCTGGCGTTCTGGGGCGAAAGTAGAACGCAAGCTGCTGAAACAGTGGTTTCTCAAAATTACCGACTACGCCGAACAATTGCTCAACGATTTAGATAAACTTTCCGGTTGGCCAGAGCGGGTTAAGCTGATGCAAGCCAACTGGATTGGTAAATCAACGGGCGCGTATTTAGAATTTCCGATTGTGGGATTAGATGAAAAAATTGGCGTCTTTACCACCCGTCCCGACACCGTTTATGGCGTTACCTACGTCGTATTGGCTCCCGAACACCCCTTAACGCCGAAAGTGACCGCTTCCGACCAAAAAGCGGTTGTAGAGGCATTTATCGCCGAGGTGAGCGGGGAAAGCGAACTGGAACGCACGGCAGACGATAAGCCGAAACGGGGGATTCCCACAGGCGGGAAAGCGATTAACCCGTTTACTGGGGAAGAAATTCCCATTTGGATTGCCGACTATGTGTTGTATGAATATGGTACGGGCGCGGTGATGGGCGTTCCCGCCCACGATACTCGCGATTTTGAGTTCGCGACAAAGAACCAGTTACCGATTAAGCGGGTGATTGTTCGCGATGATGCGGACAATACCAATGCACCCATTAAAGAGGCTTACACCGATCCGGGGGTAATGGTCAACTCTGAGGAGTTTAATGGCATGATTTCCACGGAGGGGAAACAAGCGGTTATTGACTATGCCGAGAAGAATAAACTGGGTAAAGCCAGAATTCAGTATCGCCTCAGAGATTGGTTAATTTCTCGCCAGCGGTATTGGGGCGCGCCTATCCCGATTATCCACTGTCCCAACTGTGGCGCGGTTCCGGTTCCCGATGCAGATTTGCCTGTAACCTTACCGGAGGATGTGGAGTTTACGGGTAAGGGCGCTTCTCCGTTAGCGAGATTAGAAGATTGGGTGAATGTCCCTTGTCCGAGTTGCGGCACGCCTGCAAAGCGGGAAACCGATACAATGGATACGTTCATCGATTCTTCGTGGTATTTCCTGCGCTACCCGGATGCCAGAAATGAGGGTCAGGTTTTCGATCCGGCGAAGACGAATGACTGGATGCCTGTGGATCAATATGTGGGTGGAATCGAACACGCGATTTTGCACCTACTGTATTCTCGCTTTTTTACGAAGGTTTTGCGCGATCGCAATCTACTCACTTTCGACGAACCTTTCCAACGCCTTTTAACCCAAGGGATGGTACAGGGGCTAACCTACGAAAACCCCAATAAGTCCGGTAAGGATAAATATATCCCCAACGCCTTAGTAAATCCCAACGATCCGCGCGACCCGGAAACCGGAGAACCCTTAAAGGTTTCCTACCAAACTATGTCTAAATCTAAATATAACGGCGTGGCTCCCCAGGAAGTGATTAACAAATATGGTGCAGATACCGCCCGAATGTTTATCCTCTTCAAAGCGCCGCCCGAAAAGGATTTAGAGTGGGATGATGCTGATGCTGAAGGACAATTTCGCTTCTTAAATCGCGTTTGGCGTTTAGTCACCGATTTTGCCAATAGTCCTGCTTCTGCGAAGAAAACCACGAAAAACGGTCAACTCTCCAAACCCGAAAAAGACCTAAGACGCGCCACCCACACCGCCATTAAGGAAATTACCGACGACTTAGAAGGCGACTATCAATTAAATACAGCCGTCTCTGAGTTAATGAAGCTGAGTAATGCTTTAACCGACGCCGAGTGCAAAGATTCCCCAGTTTACGCGGAAGGCATTCAAACCCTCATTCTCCTGATGGCCCCTTTTGCCCCTCACATCACCGAGGAGTTGTGGCAACTATTAGGAAATCGCCAATCTATTCACCAACAAAATTGGCCGCAAGTGGATGAAAAAGCCTTAGTCGTCGATGAGATTACCCTAGTGATTCAAATCCTAGGTAAAACGCGCGGTACCATTATCATCCCAGCCGATGCCGACCGGGAAGCAATGGAAAAATACGCCCGCGAATCCGAAATTGGTCAACGCTATCTAGAAGGAAAAACCGTAAGAAAAGTTATCGTGGTTCCCGATAGAAACCTGGTTAATTTTGTGGTTAGCTAACGACGACAAGCTGGATGGAATTACAGTATGCCAAAGGCCAGATACGATGAAGGAGAAAATGTATCTCGTCATGCCGCAGTGGATGAAGGATGCTGCGAAGAAATGGAACGCAAATATGGGTGGAATCTTGTGAGAATTGAAGAGACTAACGATCCCATTCTTGAGGTTGATTGCGTATTTGCAGGTCAGACTGAGTTTCCACAATCCTACTATGACACCGATCGGGAGGAAGGCAAAAATGCGTAAGTATATTATCTTTCGGGCTGAGAAACGCGAACCCGATTGGAAGGAACGGAAACTACAACATACTCAAGCTTTAACTCGGATCTTAGCTGAATATTTTGACTCTTCCGATCGACCTATTCCAGAACCCGGATATCGACCTACTGAGTTTATTCGTGTTGATGCGCTGCATAATTCCAAAGAACATGGTGTCAGCACGCACTATCGTCAAGGCGACTGGGAGGTGACAAGGGTTGAAACCTATACTCCTGAGATGCCAATGGGCGAGTTTGATTTGGTTGCGATTTGCTATTGTAAGTACAGCCCCATCAATGCTTCTCTGAATGCCATGCCCGAACGTCAAGTTTCGGTTGATTCATTTGGTGGCGATGAAAGAGCTTACAAAGATTGGGTAGACTCTCAAAAGGAACCTGTTGAACTTTCTACTCAACACTAACTTCCCTCCCCTAATGTCTCGGAAGGTACGTAGAAGGTGACTAAAACGCGTCTCCAAAGGGTTCTTGATAGCGTTTTAACTGTTCTTCTGGGGTTAAATATCTTGCGCCTTGCGGATTAAACCAACTGAGGACTTCTCGTTTTAGTCCACCTGTTTCTGTAATAGCACGTCCAATGCCTAAACCGATTTCTGGCATCCAGAAAGGTTCGCTGAGTTGCAGTTGGTATTCTCCCTCAATGAGGCGATAAATTTCTAGGGGCTGATGGGCATCGCGCTGCCAAAAATCAGGGTTATAAATAACGTAGTACAGTACCCCCAACCGCGCATAGGTAGCCATCTTCTCCTGGTATTCTCCCCCTGGCGTTCGGGAAACCACTTCCAAGGTTAACGCGGGGACAACATTCCCTTCTTCCCACACCACGTAACTCGCCCGCGAACCCCCTTGTTTGCGCTTTTCCACGCTTAGGCTTAAAAAGCCATCGGGAACTACCGGAACAAAAGGACTCGCGCCTGTGGTGTGGTAAATTGCCATATCTACACCCCAAAACCAATCTTGACGAGTTGGCCACACAAATTCCAACAGAAATAGCAGGAAGTTAGGGATGAAGTTTTGATTCTCGTTATCCACAGGCGTATCGTCAGAACAAGCGAGTTCGTTGCTGCTAGGAAGCTTGAATTGAGGGTCAAATTGTACCATTGGGAGATTTGCGATCGACCTTTGATTTACTCTAACTTATCCCAAAGCACAAAAAAGCTACAGCCTCAACTAGACTGTAGCTTGATGTGAATAGGTAGGTAAGGCAAAAGCGCTTTACCTACGAGTTACGGGTTCACTAAACAAATGCAAAGTTACCAGCGCCACGAGATACAAATTGATCTGTAAACTGGGTAATTTGCGCCTGAGTAACCCCAGCACCAGAAGGAGGTGTTAGTACAGCCAGAACGGTATCACCAGCTGATAAACCAAAGAGAGTGTTCTCACTGAAGGTGAAGGTACTTAATCCTCCAATTGTTCCAAGAGCTGTTTGAGCATTATCCGGTCCAGCAAGTAAGCGAAAATCTTGTTCGATGTAGATTACGATACTACCTGGTATTATATCAGCATTAGCCGCAGCTAAACCAAAACTGGTAATCTGGTCAGCCGTTGTTAATTGTTGCGCTCTGACAGTTCCTCGAACTGCATTCTGAAGTTGTTGCCGTGCTAATATTTGTTGCTGAGGGGTTGCAAAGGGGTTCCCTTCAAATGCTGTTCCAGTGTCACCCGTTGCAGCACCCGCACCAAAGAATTGTTCTGTAGTTGCCCCAGGAAGAACGGTTGGTAATCCAGTTAACTGAGTGGATGAAATCTCACGAATTAACGCTCCTGAAGCATTCCGATCGAACCCAGAGAATGTGTTACGTACAGTAACTGCTGGAAGTCCGTCAGCTGCTGGTGCCGTGAAAGCCTGGATTTGGATTAAGTCACCTTGAGTTGTAGCTGCGTTAAAATCTGTGATTCGATCGGCTCGGGTAATCCGATTTGCAACTGTTACTTGTGCAGTAATAGGAGCGCCTAAATTATCTCGAGCACTAGAGTTATAGCGAATGACATCACGCTCATACGCAAAGCGGTCTGTGCCCTCACCACCAATCAGGGTGTCACGATCAAGACCGCTGTAGAGGGAGTCATTACCAGCACCGCCATTCAGGGTGTTGTTACCACCACTGCCTCTGAGGATATCATTGCCAACGCCACCATACAGAGAATCGTTACCTGAAGTCAGAGGAGTTGTACCACCAGGAGGAGTAGTTGTTAGCCGATCTGTAAATACATTGGTATTAATTGTCCCATCGGTATTTGCTGTTGTCGCTCTCCCACCAATGCCACCCACTAGGCTGTCATCGCCTTCGCCACCATCGTAGATGTTATTTCCGGTAGAAGCTCTCCAACCGATGGTATCGTTTCCTTGGTCGCCGCGAATAACGTTGTTCCCGCCAACATGACCGACTTGAACAACACCGACAAAAGCCTGACCCAGTAGCGCCGGATCGACATTAATCATGTCGTCATCCTTGCCGCCAAAGATTGAGTCATTTCCAGCAGAACCGTAGATCGTGTCGTCACCTTGGTTGCCGTAAAGAATATTACCCGCAGTATCTAACGGACCTGTTAGCCGACCCCCAATAATGAGGTCATCCCCATTATCGCCAAAGATGACATCTTGACCATCGTTACCAACGATCGTGTCATTATCTTTGCCACCGTAGAGAAAGTCTCTGCCAATGCTCCCATAAATACTATCGTCACCGGGGCCGCCATTGGCAAACAGACCTTCAACACCAATACCCGCACCTGTGATGGTATCGTCACCCTGGTCGCCAAAGAAAAATACACTACCGGATGTTGTGCCAATTCCGGCTGCTAAAGAATCATTCCCTCTGCCACCAAAGATAAAGCCACGGGAGCCAATCCCTGCTGTCAGGGTATCGTCGCCTTGGACGCCAAACAGGGTATCTAAACCCAGCCCGCCTGTGGGCAATTGCAGGGCGTCAGCATTTGCAGTTCCAAGAATTATTCTTCCGGTTGATGTTGGAATCGTACTCATTGTTCACTCCACTCTCTCGAAGTTCAGTGCAACTCGTTCAGAGACGCATAATTAGTTGTTTCACAACTCACCCTAGCTTAAGCGCTGAGATGAGATTGTATGAGCCGCGAATCGATCTTTCTGTCGGCGGGTATAATTAACAATGCTGTCGCATCAAATTTTTACCCTTCGCGTTGTCCCAAGCTGGGAGCCGACTAGATTTTTCCAGAGCCTATCATAGCATCATGGTTCGGAAAAATACCTCCTCTATTCCCCGTATGACTGCTAAATTTCCTTAAAGTTTCAATGGTTCTAGCAATACTGCGGGGTTTCAGTCAAGGGATTGACGAGCTTGACTCAGGAAAAACCTACTAGAAGAGCATTAGGGCAAGGCTAGGAAAATTATGCAGCACTCTTCAGGCAGAAGGGAGTTGTACCCTGAAGAAACTGCCGGTTTTTATCAAAACTTTATTTCAAGGCAAAGCCTTTACTTGATTTTTTCTTGCTGCTAGTGGCTTTCCCGTTTTCCTTTGGGGTTTGGGTGGGAGGGTTGCCGGAGGCAATATCCTGCATCAGTTGCATATGCTTGGGTAGGAGCTTTTGCAGATCGTAGCGTTCTAGGGCGGTTTCTCTGGCTTTGGCGCGGACGTGAGCCATTTTTGTGGGATGGTCTAACACTTCACAGACGCGGTTGGCGATTTCTTTAGGCGAGAAAAAGTCTACCAGTAAGCCGTTAACGCCGTCTTGGATGACTTCGCGGACGGGGGCTGTATCGGAACCGACAATGAGACAGCCGGTGGACATGGACTCAATCATCGACCAGGAGAGGACGAAGGGTCGAGTCAGGTAGATATGGGCAGAAGAGGCTTGAATCACTTTCAGATACATCCCATAAGGTAAAGACCCAACGAAATGCACGCGCGATAGGTCTAGCTTCACCTGTTCTAGCATTTGCTGCTTGTAGGATTTGCCGTCGGGGAGGGTTTTTCCATAGCAAACCCGTTCTGAACCGACGACGACGACGTGACAATTGGGACGGCGTTCGAGGAGATAGGCGAGGGATTCGATAAATTGGGGGAAGCCGCGATAGGGTTCCATACCCCGCGCGACGTAGGTGACAATCTCATCAACTCCTGACAAATCCAGGGGCGGACGATTTTCGTAACTGGGGAGAATCAGTTTAGCACCGGGTTCGGGCTTAAAATAGTTAGTATCGACGCCATCGTGCAGGACAGAGATTTTGCTTTGGAATTCGGGGGGAAATTGCGATCGCTGCCACTGCGTCGGCGAGACTCCCCAGTCGCAGGTATAGAGGTCTTGCAGGATCGGGGAGTTTTTCACCCGGATGCGACAGAGGTCATCCGCCGTTAGGGGATCGCTGGGATCGAAGTCCGCATCAGCCCCGCGTGCATGATAGAACCACTCGAAGTAACACATCAATGGCGCATCGGGGAACACTTCCTTCATAAACAAGGTGGGGCCCCAACCCGAATGACCATAAATGATATCGGGGACAAATCCCATCGATCGGAGTTGTTCGGCGACGCGATAAACAGCTTGACCCTGCAATACTGCACTTTCTAGGGTACGAACGTAATGATGCGTTTCAGCCCTGGGTTCTCGACTGGGGGTATAGACGACCTTTTGCACGCCAGGAATCACCCATTCAGGCCGTTCGTTTTTGGTCGCAAAGACAACCTGATTTTTGGGATCGCTACCAAAGGCGGTAGCCAAGTGGCGAAATTGCGCCGGAAAGTTGGGATGTAGGAATAGGATTCTCATGAGTATTGGGAAAAGAGGGTGGGGAAGAGGGGAGTTGGGAGTTGGGAGTTAGGAGTTGGGGAAGAGGGGAGTTGGGAATTGGGAGTTAGGGGTTGGGGAAGAGGGGAGTTGGGAGTTAGGAGTTGGGGAAGAGGGGAGTTGGGAGTTAGGAGTTGGGGAAGAGGGGAATTGGGAATTGGGAGTTAGGGGTTGGGGAAGAGGGGAGTTTTCTAATAACTCCACACTCTTTTCCCACTCAGCACTTAGCACTCAGCACTCTCTTCCCACTCGGAACTCGGAACTCGGAACTTAGCACTCAGCACTCTCTTCCCACTCGGAACTCGGAACTTGGAACTTTGCACTCATGAACCCACTCAGCACTCAGCACTTTACACTCAGCACTCAGATAAGCACTCTTTTCCCCATAAAAAATCAAGGCTTGATAAAACCTTGAAAAATAGGGTTAATTTATCTAATTTTTAGCGGTTTAGCTGACAATTTATTTGTCAATTACGCCCTTTTCAACGAGTTCTTTTGCTTCTTCCACAATGCCAGTTTTGGCGTCGGGATTTTCTGCTTTATACTTTTCTAAGTCTTGTTCGTAGGCTTCTTCTTGAGCCTCTGGGCTGCTGGCGGCTTTAGCGGCTTTTTCGTAAGCGTCTTCTCGGCTTTGGGTGCTTTGTGGGGGGGCGGTCATTGTTGTGCTAGATTGGGATGCTGCGATCGCAGATGGCGTTACACCCAGGAAAACCCCCGAAAGGCTCACAAAAATTAACAAAACAATTGTTAAAAAGTGCTTGCTGATAGCGCCGACTAATGATAAAAGACGAGATTGCACGATGGTAAACTCCTAACGCTTTGGTCAGAAAAGATTGAGCGATCCCCAAGTCACTCAGACGGTGAGACTTGAAGATTCTTTTAGAGTACGGTCAAGCCCGGTCTATTGCCAATTAACCTTGAGAGAGAGTTGAACTACTGGGTTTGAGCGGTCGAGCATCGGTATCGCCCTTGCGACCTAGGAGAAAATAAGTATTCATCTCGCCTTTCCCTTTAACGGGAATTCGCCCTCGCGCTTGCCAAACATAGGCATTTTGCAGCCGTTGGTAGGTGGATTCCGACACTTGAATCATCCCCGGAACGCCGTGGGATTCCATACGACTCGCTGTATTAACAGCATCCCCCCATAAATCGTAAATAAACTTACGAGTCCCAATCACCCCAGCCACAACCGGCCCAGTATTAATACCGATGCGAATACTGAGTTGAGAGCGATGCTCGGCATTAAACCGAAGAATCTCCTGTTGCATCGCGAGTGCCATTTCTGCGATCGCTTCTGCATGATCCGGTCTAGCCATTGGCAATCCACTGGCTACCATATAATTATCGCCAATCGTCTTAATTTTTTCGAGCTGATAGCGATCGCTCAATCGGTCAAACGCTGAAAAAATCGCATTCAGTAGATTCACCAACTCCTTCGCCGAAACCTGGCTAGACAACTCCGTAAATCCCACAATATCCGCAAATAGGATTGTCACCTCCGCAAACCAATCTGCAATCGTCTGTTGCCCCTCTTTGAGTTGCATTGCAATCGACTTCGGTAGAACATTAAGTAAAAGTCGTTCGGATTTTGCCTGTTCGAGGGCTAACTCTTGATTAGCGCTTTGCAATTGTGCCGTCCGTTCAACCACCCGCACCTCCAACTCCTGAGAGGTTTGGCGCAAGCGATTAATCACCAAAGCAATTCCCGTCAGCGCCAACACCGACAGCAGCGTCAGCATCAAAAACGTTTCTTGCAAGCCGCTACGGGTTTGAGCCACAAAACCATCTAGGGGTGCAATAATCTCCAAAACCCCGCGCACATCTCCCACCTTCCAATCCCGTTTTGGGCTATCGGGGTGCTGGTTATGGCAACTCACGCAACTCGCCGTCAGGATATCCGCTTGGGCATATCGGAGCGATCGCCGTCCGCGCACATTCTCTACCCTAAAATAAGGTTGTTCCGGTCGTTGGCGCAACTCTGCGATCGCTGTGGCCTCAAACTCATCGCGCGCCCCCCCATCCGCCTGACGCCAAGGAAAGGGATAATCGCTAAACAGCCTCACTCCCATTCCCAGATTATTCTTACTCAGACTTTGGCCCAACTCAATGAGATAGGTTGCAGGTAGAGGAATTGCACCCGGTTGAGTCCCGTAATCATGCGTCACCTGTACGCCATGAAAGTCTTCAACGCGATTCACCGCCTGCGAACTGTAAAGCGTTCTAGCCTCTTCAATTGCCCGCGCATAGACTACAGCATTTTGATAAGCTTGCGACACAATCAACTGCGAGGAGAGGCGCGACATATTCCACAACGCGCCTGCAACGCCTGCAAAAAAAAGAATTGCTAAAACTGTAATGGTGCGTTTATGTAACAAACGAATCCATCGATTAACGAGCCGATTGACAAAGCCCCCCATCTTAGCCTCTCGTTGAAGGTTTATTTAGATCTTCTCTATTGAGGGAATCAACTCCGCAAGAATACGCAACCAATTTGACACTCCCCGCTTTAAAAAGATGGGGATTCTTTAATCATTGAGCCAACTTGCTCTGACAGAATTGCTTCAGCCAGAGTAGGGGTTGATTCTCCTAAAGCGTTGCTCATGTCTAGCATGAAGGTTCCTGTGTGCCCCACAGTACCCAATCCTGACGCAAGGATATTTTTAGCTGCATTCGTGTCTCTGTCTAAAACACATCCACATCTACAAAGATGCGTGCGAGTGGATAGAGATTTCTTGACCGTTGTTCCACAACTAAAACAATCTTGGCTTGTATAGGCTGGATTGACGGCAACAGTCACCTTCTTAAAAACTTTGCCAAAATACTCAACCCAGCACCTAAATTGATACCAAGAAGCGTCGTTAATAGACTTGGCTAGGCAGTGATTCTTCACCATATTCTGAATCCTCAAGTCTTCATAGGCTACCAAGTCGTTGGACTGGACTACGCACCGTGCTAACTTCACAGCATGGTCTTTACGTTGCCTACTTATCTTGAGGTGGCGCTTCCCTAGAACCTGCCTAGCCTTGCTACGATTGTTTGAGCCTTTAATTTTCCTTGACACTCGACGCTGAGAACGCTTAAGAACTTTCTCAGATTTGCGAAGAAATCTAGGATTCTCGACCACCTCACCGTTTGAATCGGTGTAGAAATTATTTAACCCAACGTCTAAACCGATTGTTTTACCCGATGGCTCAATCGTTTCTACACGGTCAACTGATACACAAAATTGTACAGAGTACCCATCGGCACGTTTCACCAACCTGACTCGTTTGATTTGCTCAGTTTGGTAGAAATGCAGATCGCGAGTCCCTTTCAGCTTGAGTCTGCCAATTCCTTTCTTATCTGTGAAAATAATTGACTTGCGGTTTTGCGCCAACTTCCATCCTGTAGATTTGTACTCAACAGAGCGGTTGTCTTTCTGGAAAGATGGAAAACCTTTTTTACCGGGTTTGCCTTTCTTGCAGTTGTCGTAGAACCGAGCAATAGCTGACCAAGCTCTTTCGGAGCTTGCTTGACGTGCCATTGAGTTGAGTTGATTAACAAACGGAAACTTTTTAGCCAGTACAGCACAGTATTTATTGAGGTCATACTGAGATTTACCCAATCCATCCATCCAAAATCGCAATGCTTTATTGCGGATGAACTGAACTGTTCTCAACGCTTCATCTACTGCGTTGAACTGACTGGCTTTTCCGTAGGCTTTAAACTCTAGTACAATCATAATCTTACGCTAGCATGAGTCACATAAGAATGCCGAATCAATTCGGCTATTCGCTAATATCCGCCGCTTGAAAGACGGCAGTTTTACCCATTACGTCGATAACAGTGCTGGCTTGGAGTTGGGGAAAGCGCTGCCAGTACCTACTGTGTATACATCTCCACTCCCTTTAAAAAACGAAAAGCCTGCGGATGCAGGCTGAAATTTTCCCTGGAACTTGAGTTGTAGAGTGTGGGTTTAGGTTCTGGGGTTAGAAATCGGGTCGATAACGCTGAATAGCGAGTTGGTTTCAGTCCCCGGAATGGTGGGTGCAACAAAGCCACCAGAGAACATCCGAGTCATAGCAGACGCTCTGAGGACGCCGCGTTCTTGAGCCACTGTCGAGAAGGCTTCGCGGGTTTGGCTGGCAACGGCTACGGTTTTGACATCGTAGGTTTGGGTGGCAATTTTAGGATACAACCCGATGCCGATAATGGGGAGCAGGAGGCAAGCTGCGATCGCAATTTCGCGGGGTTTTGCATCCATCCAGCCATCCACAATCGCTTGTTCGCTTTCTTTGCCGTAGAAGACTTCCCGCAGCATGGAGAGCAGGTAAATGGGGGTGAGAATTAAACCCACCGCCGAGAGGAAGACAACCACAACCTTGAAGCTTGAACTGTAAACATCGCTGGTGGTGACGCCGAGGAAGACGGTGATTTCACCCACAAAGCCGCTCATTCCGGGTAATGCCAGAGAAGCCATTGAACCGGCGGTGAATAGAGCGAAGATTTTGGGCATGGATTTTGCCATTCCGCCCATTTTCTCCATCACTAAGGTGTGAGTCCGTTCGTAGGTGACGCCGGAGAGGAAGAATAAGGCAGCAGCAATTAAGCCGTGGGAAATCATTTGCAGCACTGCACCGTTTAAGCCCAATTCGGTAAACGAGGCAATTCCAATTAACACAAATCCCATGTGGGAGATGGAAGAACAGGCGAGGCGGCGCTTGAGGTTGCCTTGGGCAAAGGCGGTTAAGGCACCGTAGACGATGTTAACGACACCCAGGATAACGAGAACGGGCGCGAAGTAGACGTGAGCGTCGGGTAAGGTTTCGATGTTGAAGCGAATTAACCCATAACCGCCCATTTTTAACAGAACGCCAGCCAAAATCATGGAAGCGGGGGCGGGGGCTTCGCTATGGGCATCGGGAAGCCAGGTGTGTAGTGGGAAAATCGGGAGTTTGACGCCGAAGGCAATTAGGAAGCCGGCGTAGGCGAGGAGTTCTAGGAGGAAAGGATAGTGTTTTTGAGCAAGTTCGCTGATGTCGAAGGTGACGGTATCGCCATAGAAGGCCATCGCCAAGCCTGCAACCAGGATAAAGATTGAGCCTAATGCGGTGTAAAGGATAAATTTAGTGGCTGCGTACAAGCGATTCTGTCCGCCCCAAATGGAGATGAGGAGGTACACCGGAACGAGTTCCAGTTCCCACATGAAGAAGAATAAAAGTAAGTCTTGGGCGGCAAATACGCCGATTTGGGCGCTGTACATTGCCAGCATCAGAAAGTAAAATAGGCGCGGTTTGCGCTCGATGTTCCAACCGGCAGCGATCGCCAATGTGGTCACTAAGCCCGTTAATAGAATCAGGGGCATCGATAAACCATCAACCGCGAGGGACCAGTTCAAGCCGATTTGCGGAACCCAAGCGTAACGTTCGCTCAGTTGAAATGTAGAGTTTTGTAAATCGTAGTTCTGCCAAAAGGCGTAGACCGTTAGCAGGAGGTCAAGGAGACCCACACCCAACGCATACCAGCGGACTGCTTTGCCATCTTTACCCGGAATAAAAGGAATGGCTAGGGAAGCCACCAG
Source organism: Desertifilum tharense IPPAS B-1220 (assembly GCF_001746915.1). Taxonomy (NCBI): domain Bacteria; kingdom Bacillati; phylum Cyanobacteriota; class Cyanophyceae; order Desertifilales; family Desertifilaceae; genus Desertifilum; species Desertifilum tharense. Next base: position 3,861 of record NZ_MJGC01000099.1, on the reverse strand, counting down.
AGGCAGCAACAGAATTGTCGTTAACCAGGGAAATGATGCAGTAGCCATCACTAAGAAAATATACTCATTGGTTACTTCTTCATTGTATGAACTTAGATTAAGTTTTGAAAATAGTAGTTCCGCGCAAATTTGAGAGGCATCCCCGATTAAAAACCGTGAATGCCTCATCTGACAAGCGTTTGAACTTTTCAAAAAATATGTATAAGTATTACAAATGGTTGAGTGCTTGCTCAATCAATGGTTTTTGTGCCATCGGCATCTATCGCCAGAGCGATCGCCTGGGTAGAAATGCCTTGTTGCTGCCAAGCTTGGCTCATGGCTTGGCAAACGCTAGCCGACTGTTGGGGGGAGGTTAGGGCGAGTAGCGTCGGGCCCGCACCGCTAATGACCAATTCGTAGGCCCCAGCCTGCAAAGCCGCTTCTCGAACGGCATCAAACCCCGAAATCAGGGTTTGGCGATAGGGTTGGTGAATGCGGTCTTGAAGGGCAGCTTGCAGCCACTGCGGGTTTCCGGTTTCTAGGGCGCGGACGAGCAAACCGAAATGGGCGGTATTGAAAATGGCATCGGCGCGGCTATATTGCGCGGGTAGAACGCGCCTTGCTTCGGCCGTAGATAGCTCAAAATTGGGAATCGCAACCACCGGAACAATCTCAGAATGCCAGGGTACCTCGCAAATCTCCCAAGCGCTGCCCCGACTGGCGGCCAAACGACAGCCCCCCAGTAAAGCCGGTACCACATTATCAGGATGGCCTTCGATTGCGATCGCTATCTCCATAACTTCAGTTGTGCTTAACGGCTGACCCGCCAGCCAGTTCGCCCCCACCAAGCCGCCGACAATTGCCGTCGCCGAACTCCCCAACCCCCTAGCGAGGGGAACGCCTAACTCAATCTGAATCCGAACCGGAGGCGGAACCTGGCCCAACTGTTCGTAAAACTTAGCAAACGCTTGGTAAAGTAAATTACTTTGATCCGTGCTAACCCGTTCGGCATCCACCCCACTAACGGTAATTTCCAACTCGCCTGCGTCTAAGCGCGAGAACTGGCAAGTGTTATACAGCGTCAGGGCAGCCCCAATACAATCAAAACCGGGGCCGAGGTTCGCTGTTGTGGCAGGGACTTGTAGCGTTACAGATTGGCTCATAGTCGGGGAACGGTAAAAAATGCGATCGCCATCTTACCGCTATTCGGCGAACCGATGTTTGCAAAGTACAGTAACGTTTTTAGCCTTCAGAGAGATTGGCACCCCTTCAAGGGAGGTGAAACAATGAAAGGCAACCTAGAGCGAACCCATAGTAATGAACTTTAATTTTTTTGATATCTTTTGGATTATTCTGCTGATTTCCTCCGTTCAACCCGCCTTGCAAAAACGCCGGACAGAAATGCGCCGCGTACAAGCAATCCGAGAGTTTGAACAGCAACGCAAAAGCCGCACCATCCTCTTGATTCACCGCCAAGAATCCATTAGCTTTTTAGGAATTCCCCTATCGCGCTACATTAGCATCGAAGATTCCGAGCAAGTCTTACGCGCCATTCGCCTGACGCCCCCAGATGTCCCCATTGACCTGATTCTACATACCCCTGGGGGACTGGTATTAGCCACCGAACAAATTGCTAGGGCCTTAATTCGCCATCGCGCCAAAGTTACCGTCTTTATTCCTCACTACGCCATGAGTGGTGGCACCATGTTAGCGCTAGCCGCCGATGAAATTGTCATGGATGAAAACGCCGTTTTAGGCCCGGTCGATCCGCAATTGGGTAACATGGCAGCAGCCAGCATTCTCAAAGTGGTAGAAGAAAAACCGATTAGCGAAATCGACGACCAAACCCTGATCATGGCAGATTTAGCCCGCAAAGCCATGCAACAGGTGAAGCGGTTTGTTAAAACCTTACTCGAAGATGACTTCCCCGAACAAAAAGTCAAACCCGAAGACATCGAGAACATTATTGAAATGCTGACCACCGGGAAAGTCACCCACGACTATCCCGTCACCGCTGAAGAAGCCACCTCCCTGGGCTTACCGATTACCGTAGGCTTACCCAAATCGATTTATTACCTGATGGATCTCTATCCCCAATCTCAAGGGGGTCGTCCTAGCGTCCAGTATATTCCCATGCCCTACGAACCTCGCCCCGCCTTACCTTCAGCCGAACGTCAGAAGTAAACACTTGTTATGCCCATAGCGCGTAGGAGAAGATGGAGCCGAATGGTATCGCAAAGTGCTGAGGGAAAAGTGCGATCGTGCTGAATTGAAAAAAACAGGACAACCGTTACCGTTCCAGACTTTGCGGGTACAGCTATAAATCGCGGCCAAATTATGAATATTCTGATGCTATCTTCAACGTTTCCCTATCCACCTAGCCGTGGAGGAACGGAGATCAGAACGTTTAACTTAATGAAGTATCTACATCAGCGCCATCAAGTCACTTTAGTGACTCAACGCCATGCGGATGTCACCGATTCAGAAGTAGAAGAGTTGCGTTCGTGGGTTAGCGAACTGGCTATCTTTGCGTTACCCGAACAGCCAAAATCCCAAGGGGGATTGAGTGGGGTTTGGGATAAGGTGGGACGGTTTACCGAGTCGGCGATCAAAGCAACGCCGCCGAATGTCTTGTACCGTTACTCGCCCGAAATTCAAGCCTGGGTGGATGGCAAAATTGCAGCCAATGCCTTTAATGCCGTCACGTGCGAGCATAGCGTTAATGAGATTTATATCCGTCCTGAGTTTCGCTCATCGGTGCGAACGGTAGTCAATATCCATAGTTCCGTTTATGGTTGGACTCGCAATCATTTAGAGATGGGGGCTTCTCCTAACCCAATGCGCGATCGCCTCTACCTGTCTTTGATGCTAGAACGCTACGAAAAGCGGTATTCTGACAAATTTACCACCCTCGTTGTCACCACCGAAGACGATCGCCGCCAGTTTCTACGGTTTAACCCAGAAGCCGATGTTCAAGTGATTGCTAATGGCGTCGATTTACAGCTATTTCCCTATCGTTCTAACGATCCGGGCGGACATAGTTTAGCCTTTGTGGGTGCAATGGATGCCTCCCATAATATCGATGCAGCCCGCTTCTTTAGCCTAGAGGTGCTGCCCCAATTGCAACAGCGCTATCCGGATGCTACCTTTACGATTGTGGGCGCTCGACCCACACCAGAAGTCTTAGAGCTAGCAGACTGTCCGGGAGTCAGCGTCACCGGAAAAGTTGAATCTCCCGCCACCTATTTACACGCCAGTACCGTCTGTGTCGTCCCCTTACGCGCAGGCTACGGCATTAAGAATAAAACCCTAGAAGCAATGGCCTGTGGGACGCCTGTCGTTGGCAGCGATCGCGCTTTGGAAGGCCTAGAAGTCGATGGTGCAGATATCCCCGTCCGCGCCTTACGGGCGAACCGCATTGAAGATTACGTCGTCACCATTAGTCGCCTGTTTGAAGATACCGCCCTCCGGAAACGTCTTTCCCGGAATGGACGACAATACATCGAAGAGGAGTACACTTGGGAACGAGCCGGAATGCGATACGAACAGGTCTTGAGTGAGTGCTGAGTGTAAAGTGCTGAGTGCTGAGTGGGGGACTGAGTGCTGAGTGCTGAGTAGAGAAGAGGGTGGGGGGAAAGAGTGCTGTTGCGATCTTCTTGATGTGTAGGAGCGTACTGAGTAGAAAGGAAGTGCTGAGTTCTCAGTCTGTATCTAGAGCAATAGCCACTTTACCTTGAATCTCCCCAACCCCCAACTCCCAACTCTCTTCTTCCCCTTTTTCCCCCCATCCCCCCATCCTCTTCTTCCCCAACCCCCAACTCCCAACTCCTAACTCCCTTCTTTCCCCCCATCCCCCACCTCCCCACCTCCCCATCCTCTTCT